>JAOUNV010000007.1 GCA_029880775.1 Nitrospinota bacterium
CGTGGCGGCTGATGGGTTCTGCTCCTTGCGGGAAGCGATAAACAACGTGAACATTATTGGTGACACCACCGGGGGGGAGTGCGTCACTGCCACCGGCGGAGACATCATCAGTATCCCGGCGGGGACGTACAGGATAGACCTTACTGGAGTCGCTGAGGATTTTAACGGCAGCGGAGACTTTGATATTTGTGTGCCGATCACCCTCCAGGGCGCCGGAGCGGCGACAACTATCATAGACGGCAACGGCGCTGTGACCAACGAGCGGGTTATCCACATAGTGGTCGCCGTCGCCGTCGTCATAGATGGAGTCACGATACAAAATGGCCTCCAGCTAAACCAAGATGGTGGAGGTGTTTTCAACGGTGGATCGCTTACCGTTACCAATTCCATAATTAGTGGAAACACTACAACACCCACGAGCCACTCTGGCGGTGGCATAGTGAATCCTATTGGGTCCACACTCCTTGTCACCGATTCCACCATCACGGCCAACTCATCCTCAAAGGGCCACGGCATAGGGAACTCAGGCTCCGCCACGGTTATCCGAACCAATATCGTGGACAATAATGCGAGCACCAACGCAGGAGGCGGTATTTATAATGATGGCACACTTTTGGTCAGCGACTCCGTAATCAGCGGCAACCGTGAGTTTGAAGGTGGAGGAGGGATTTACAACCTGGGTACGGCTACCGTCAACACCACCACCATCAGTGGCAACAGCGGTTTTAGGGGCGGTGGAATATGTAATGATACCGGCGGCACTATGACACTCAACAGTTGCACGCTCAACGGTAACAGTGGATGGGTCGGCGGGGTTTGGAACGTGGGCACAATCTTCATAAACAACAGCACCTTCAGCGGCAACAATGGTGGCGGCATTGAGAACTTTGTGGGTACGGCAACCATCGTAAACTCCACTTTCGCAGCCCACACAGGCAGCGTTGGCGCGGCGATAGAATCAAGTTCTGGCCTGGTGAACTTGGCCAACACCATAATCGCCGGCAACACCGGAATAGCGGATTGCCTTGCCACCGCCCCAGGAGTCATAACAACCGCCGGGTACAACATCGACAGCGACGGCACATGTCTTCCGGCGCCAGCGGTGGGAGACCTCCCTGCCAACGCCCTTATCGCAGGCTCCCTTGGCCCCCTTGCCAATAACGGCGGACTGACCATGACCCATGCCTTGACGCCCACAAGCCCCGCCATCGACACTGGCAGTTGTGTTTTCGCCACCGACCAGCGCGGGGTTGTCAGGCCCCAGGGACTTTTGTGCGACATCGGCGCGTTCGAGATCGAGCAATTCCTCCTCTCCACAGCAGTGGTGGGAGGCGGGACTGTCACCGGCGGGGCGGCGATCAACTGCCCCGGTGTGTGCACGGAATTAGTCGCAAAAGGAGGATCAATCTCTCTTACGGCCACCCCTGCCGCAGGGCAGGCGTTCTTCGGCTGGACTGGCGGGACTTGTGATGGAATGTTAACCAACCCCTGCGCCGTCACCATGAACATGGCGCAGACCATCACCGCCCTCTTCGCCACCGATGGGTTGATCGTAACCGTCGTCGGCCCAGGCGCCGTGACCAGCGATGTGGGAGGCGTCGATTGCCCGGCCCTGCTGTGTGGCGCGGCCTATGCTCCCGGATCGCCAGTGAACCTGACCGCCACCCCCACCGGCGCGGCGGTCTTCACCGGATGGACGGTGACCAGCGGAACTTGCGCGGCAGCCACCACCCCATGCGCTGTGACTGTGACGGGAATCATAACCGTCACCGCCCGGTTCGACCTGTATGGCTGCACCAACCCGGCGGCGACGAACTACAATCCCGCAGCCACCCTTGATGACGGAAGTTGCGCCTTCCCACCACCCCCACCATCTGGTGGCGGCGGCGGTGGTGGTGGTGGCGGCTCCGGCGGCGGCGGAATTGGAAACCAGGCGCCATACTACCCTGGCGGCGGAAGCTGGCTCGTCTCGCCGGATCAAAGCGCCAATGGCAACGGCGCCACGCCATTCGTCTGGAGGAAGCTGGCCGACCTGGATGGCGATGCGATCACTTATTACCTCTACGTCTGCCCCGGTGGCGATTTTACCAACTGCCAGCCTTTGGCTGCGGTCAACGGCAATGAGGGCGCAAACCGTCGCTACGCAGGCGCCCTGGGCGCTTCTGGAATGGCGCTGTTGCTGATCGGATTCGGTTTCACACGCGGTGGACGACGCGCGATGTTGGTGACTCTCGCCACGCTGGCCCTCACCAGTTCCGCCGCGCTGATCGCCTGCGGCGCATCGGGATCGGGGGACAACTCCGTTGGAGTGACAGTCAGCGCCTGCTCGAAAGCGGACGCGGAGTCGCTTTGTCGGGAGAACTTCACGCTGGCGGCGGGGCATTACCAGTGGAAAGTGGTCGCCGACGACGGACGCGACGGCGGCTTGACCGAATCGGAAGTACGAATCTTCATTGTGAATTAGAACCGCGATTTCGATTAAGCGGAATCATCAAGTAGCCACAAAAAAACGGGGCCCGTATTCGGGGCCCCGTGTAGATCCTGTTTAGTTCGTGATCAGATCAAGCTGCCGATAAAGTATGGGGCCGCTCGTCTTTCAGGTTCACCGCCAGAACCTTGGACACTCCATCTTCCTCCTGGGTTACACCGTAGAGCCTGTCGGCGAATCCCATGGTCTTCTGGTTGTGGGTGATGATGATGAACTGGGTTTTCTCCTGCATATCCCCCAGCAGGTCGCGGAATCTGCCGATGTTCGCCTCGTCCAGCGGGGCGTCGATCTCGTCTAGCAGGCAGAAGGGGGAAGGCTTGGAGAGGAACACTGCAAAGAGCAGCGATATGGCGGTCATGGCCTTTTCCCCGGCGGATAGCAGGGTAATGCTCTGGTTCTTTTTTCCTGGAGGCTGAGCGAAAATCTCCACCCCTGGCTCCGGCTTGCCTTCCTCCTCCACCAGGCGCATCTGGGCGTTGCCCCCGCCGAACAGCCGCTTGAAAATCATTTCAAAATTTTCAGAAACCACCTTGAAAGTTTCATTAAACAGCTTGTTGGTGGTGGCGTTTAAGCTCTCTATGGTCTTGTGCAAGGTGGCGATGGAAGTCTCCAGGTCGTCGCGCTGGGCGGAAAGAAAAGTGAACCTTTCCTCTATCTGCTCGAATTCCTCGATGGCGCTCATATTCACATCCCCCATCCTGGCCAGCTGGCCCCGCAGGTAGGTCAACCGTGTTTCATTCTCGGCCATGTCCACCTCATGAGTGGATGTGGAGGAGAGGTCATCGACCGGGATATTGAACTCCACATCGGCTTTCTCCACCACGTTGCCTGTGCGCATTTCCGCTTCAGACTTCTTCAGGGCGGCTTCGGAAACCTCCGTGCGAAGCTGCTCCACTTTTCCGGCCAGCTGCGAAATGCTCCCGCTCAAGGCCTCGGCCTCGGCGGTCATCTCATTTAAGTCATCGGTCTTGGCGGATATGCGGGTGGATATGGAATCTATGTCTTTGGCGATTTTTCCGTTCTCCGCCAGAACCGACTCTATGGAGCCTTTCATCTTCGCTTCCTTGGCGTCCGAGTCGGCGATTGAATCTTTCAGCCGCTGCACCCGCACTATATCCGCCGCCTTGATATCCTCCATCCTCTTGATGTCCAGCTGGACGTGGGACAGTTTACCTTTCAGCTCGGTGGCCTCCACCTCCTTGTCCCGGACCCGGTGGACAATTTCGTCCAGAGCGGCGCGGGCCTGGGCGATCTTTGAGCGGGCAGATTCGTTGGTGGAATCGATCTCCCCTTTGCGGGCCATCAGAACCTCGATTTTACCATCCTTCTCCTGCAAGGCTTCCGCCAGCTTCTCTTTATCCGCCTTCAGCTGAGCTACTTCGGCAAGTACCGCTTGCAGAGCTTCGTCTTCTCTTTTGATCTCCGCTTCGGCCTTCCGGATTTCGTTGGCCAGCCGCACCGTCTCCAGCTCCAGCTTGCGGGCCTGGGCCTGGCTGTCGGTCAGCTTCTGCTTCAGTTCGGCCATGGCGGCCGTTTTTTCTTCCTTGTCGCTGGAAAGGATTTGCTTCTCTTCTCTCTTCACAGTCAGCGCTGTCTGTAGCTCTTCTATCATCCTCTTGCGGGAAACAAGCCCGGCCACGCCGGAGCCCCCAGGGCCGCCGGTGACGAATCCGGTACGGTCTATCGCCTCCCCCGCCAGGGTGATAAGGGTAAAGACCCCAGGATTGGCGCGCCATATCTCCAGCGCGTTGTCGAATCCATCCACCACCAGAGTGTCCGCCAGAGCCGCCACCAGGTGGCTTGATGTCGCCTGATCCGCCGTGATGAAATCGGTGGCCCTTCCCTTGATGGCAGAATGATCCGGCACGGGCGCCTGCTCTCTGGGCGCCGCGGAGGCGGAGGAAACGACAAATCCGGCCGAACCTAGATCACCCTGGTTCAGGGCATCCACCGCTTTATTGAGGCTCTCGAAGCTGTCCACGATCACCGCTTCCAGTCGGCCTCCCATGGCGGCGGCCACGGCGGTTTCCATCCCGGCCGGGGTGGTCACATGCTCGGCCACCAGCCCGGTGACACCAGAAGCGGATTCGGCGCCCTTCTGTTTGAGCTTCATCAGCGCCCGGACGCCTTTGCCATAGCCCTCCATGTTGCGCTCCAGCTCCAGCAGCGACTCCAGCCTGGACTGGTCCACAGCGATATTTTCCGACACGGCCCGCAGTTTTTCTGAAGTTTCTCCGATGGCGGTGGAAAGCTCTTCCATTTGAGCTGTGAGAGCCGCCACGTTTTTCTGCTCAGTTTCATTTTCGGCGGCGCAAGAGTCGTGAGACTGGCGAGCTGCGTCCAGCTTTCCGCTCCCATCCTCCATGGCCTTGGCCATGCGGCTCTCCTTTTCGCCCAGGTTCTCCACCCGGGAGATGGCCATCTCCAGTCTGGTCTTGATGGAGGATTGCTCGTTTTTCAGGGTGGAGACCTCCTCCATAAGGGCCATGGCGGCGCGGGTCCCTTCCGATAGCTCTTTATCCATGTCGGCAAGCCCCTGCCCGGCGGTCTGCTGCTCGGCGCGCAATCCGGTGGCCTGCTCTGCCTTATCCTTCAGAGCGGCCTCAATGGTGGTCAGTTCCTCCTTTTGATTGACTATGCAGGCGTCGCCATCCGCCATGCTTTTTTCCACCTGGACTATCTCCGCCTGAGCCAGGTTTCTTTTTTCGATCAGCTCCTCCACCTGAGTGGTCAGGAACGCGCGGTGTTGGTGATTTTTCTCCATGGCGGATTCCATGGCGCCCTTCTCCTCCCGGATGGAGGAAATATCCTTCTCCTGACGGGTGACCTTCACATTGGCCGTTTCCAGCTTATTGCGGACAGCGTCCAGCTGGGCGGCGGCGGCGGCCTCGTTCTCCTTCAGCCCCTCCAGGCTATTCTCCAGGCTGCGAATCTGCGAGTTCAGGCGCTGGAACTCACCGGAGTAATGAAGCAGGGCGTGGTGTTTCACCTCCGCCTTGTATGTCTTGTATCGTTCCGCCTTTTTCGCCTGTCGGTTCAGCGAGGAGCGCTGTCGCTCCAGCTCTGCGATTATGTCCTTGATACGCAACAGGTTCTGTTGGCTCAGCTCCAGTTTATTGCGGGCGGCGTTGCGGCGTAGCTTGTATTTCATGATCCCGGCCGCCTCGTCTATGAACACACGGCGATCCATAGGCTTGGCGTTTATCAGCCGGTTCACCTGCCCCTGCTCGATCACGGAAAGAGTCCTGGCCGATACGCCGGTGTCCAGGAAGATATCCACGATATCCTTCAGTCGGCATGGAACTTTATTGATGAAATAGTCGGAATCGCCGTTGCGGTAATATTTGCGGGTGACGCTGATCTCCGGATATTCGGAGTAAGGGGCGGTGGAGACGGCTCCGTTTTCGTTGGAAATGGTCATGGTCACCTCGGCGAACCCGGTGGGCTTGCGGTGAGCCGATCCGTTGAAGATGAAATCCTCCATCTTCGATCCGCGCATCATTTTAGCGGACTGCTCGCCCAGCACCCATCGCATGGCGTCGGCGATGTTGCTTTTTCCGCAGCCGTTTGGCCCCACGATGGCGGTGATCCCGCTTTCGAAATCTATTTTGGTGTGATCGACAAAAGATTTGAAACCCCTGACTTCCAGGCTTTTAAAGAACATCCCCACTCCTTTCGGCAAAAGAACCCAAGTTAAGACTGCCGGACAACCCAGCAATTACTTTCAAGAAACATCGATAGATACATCATGTTGTGCGGCATATCGCTCCCCCCACAATATGATGTATATGTTACCTATCGCCCAAATATTTCAATGGAAGTATATTGCTATCTATGTAACCATCCTTCAACCTGAAAATCAACTCTTTTTCCATCCTTGCCGAAAATTTCCAACTTGCCTTTTTCCCCTGTTATTTCCCCTATTTTTTGAGCATCGATTTTGCCATTCTTCACCATTTTTTCTAGTGACAGCCCCTTGGTAGGGCGGACCGTGAACAACAATTCGTAATCCTCCCCGCCAGTCGCCATCCTGCGTAGCGCGGCTTCCTCCCCGTTCCTGGCGATGACCCCCCTGGCCTCCGCTGATATGGGGAACTTCTCCAGCCACAGCCGCCCTCCCGCGCCGGAGGCTTCGATTATTCGTCTAAAGTCGAGCGTCACCCCATCAGAAACATCTATCATGGCGCTGGCGATTTTCCGATCCGCCAGTAATCTGCCCCACTCCAGCCGAGGTGTGGGGAGATGGTGGCGGTGGATCAGGTGTTTCTCTTTTGGTGTATAGCGCCGTTTTCGCTCGGTCATCAGGTCCAGCCCCAGGGCCGACTCCCCAGGATACCCGGTTATATAGACGGAGTCGCCAGGCCGGGCTCCGGAACGGTCCACTCGCAATCCCTTTTTCACCTCCCCCAGGGCGGTGACCGTAAAGGAGAGGGAAGCTGCGGCGGATACGTTTCCTCCCACGATCGGCGCTCTGGCTTGGCGGGCGGCCCTTCCCGCCCCACGCAGGTATGCGGAGATCCAGGCGCTATCCACCTCATGCAGGTTTATGGACAACAGTAGCGCCAATGGCCGACCACCCATGGCGGCGATGTCTGATACGGCGGCGCCCACCGATTTTGCCCCGATATCCTCCGGGGTGGAGAGGTCTCGCAGGAAGTGCACCCCTTCGGCCAATGTGTCTGCGGAGACGAGGACTTCATGCCCAGGCGCAGGGCGGAGGGATGCGCAATCGTCACCGATGCCCAAGGCGACCTTGTGGCTGCCGGTGGCGCGCTTGAAAAAACGGCGCGCGTAATTGATGATCTCGATTTCGTCCAGGGGCACGGCGTGTTCCTATTTTTATTTTCGGGCGGCGCAACTGGTCCGCAACGGGTTCTACCACACAATATATGGCAATTTAGTGTCAAAATGGGATTGTGGGGTGGATTTTCATTTCACCAGTGTGGCGCTCGCCGGTCTGCCACCGACGAGAGTTATCTCATTTTGTTATAATGTGAAGCTGAACTGCAACCTTATTCCAGGCATAAATTGAAAGACACTGTGATCCTGGTCGTCACCGGCAGCGTGGCGGCTTTTAAGGCGGCTCAGCTGGCCCGTCGGCTGATGGAGCGCGGACTGCTGGTGAAGGTGGCCATGACCACCGCTGCGGAGAGGTTTATTACGCCCTTAACCTTCGAGGCCCTCACGGGGCAGCCTGTTTTGCGGGCGGGGTTTCCACAGCCGGGTGAGGCGCCGATGGAGCATATAAACTTCTCCCGGGGGGCCAGGCTGGTGGTCATAGCCCCGGCCACGGCAAACACTATGGGCAAGCTAGCCCACGGCGTGGCGGACGATTCGGTTCTCTCCATGCTTCTGGCCTCTGGTCTGCCTGTGATGGTGGCCCCGGCCATGAATACGCAGATGTATAAACACCCGGCAGTCCAGTCCAATATCAATACGTTGGCCGGGCGGGGAGTAACGTTCATCGGCCCATCCTCCGGCTCTCTGGCCTGCGGTGAAGAAGGGGAAGGGAAGATGGAGGATGCGGAGGTCATAGCCGCCGCAGTGATGGAAAAACTGGGCGGAGAGAAGGACTTGGCAGGGGTGAGGCTGTTGGTTACCACCGGTGGATGCCAGGAACCTATAGACCCTGTTCGCTATATCGGCAACCGCTCATCCGGCAAGATGGGGGTGGCGGTGGCGCAAGTGGCGGCTGGCCGGGGGGCGGAGGTGGTGCTGGTGGCGGCGCATATGGAAACAGGTTTGCCGGAAGGGATGAGGGTAGTGCGCGCTCATACGGCTATGGAGATGCAAGAGGCGGTGCGCAAAGAATTCGCCCAATGCGATATCCTGGTGATGGCCGCGGCGGTGGCGGACTACCAGGTGGAGAACCCCGCCACTGGAAAAGTAAAAAAGAAAAACTCCATGCGCCTGGATCTTGTAGAGACCCCGGATATCCTGGCCGGCGTGGCCATGGAGAAGGGGGGCCGGGTGGTTGTGGGGTTTGCCGCGGAGACAGAGGATCATCTGGCCTCCGGGCGGAAAAAGCTGATGTCAAAGAACCTGGACCTGATAGTGATAAACGATGTGAGCCGGGGGGACATCGGATTCGGCTCCGACTACAACGAGGTGACATTACTCACTCGTGATGGAAAGAAGATAGAGATAGCCAGGGCCTCCAAGGATATGGTGGCCGGGGAAGTGCTGGATCAGGCGGCCACCATATGGAGGGACAGCCGGACCGTGGAACAGCCAGAGGCGTCATGAGTGTCGCTTATATACAGGCTTTGCGGAATCTGGCGTTGAAGCTGGAAACATTAAAAATCCACGGCCATGACAAGGTGGCTGTGACAGGGGACGATTGGAAGAATCAGATGAGAGCCAAGCTAAATGAACTGAACAAGAAGACGGCGGCAAAGGGGAAAACTTCCAGCGGAGTTGCCGTGGCGCAGGTCAGCGATAAAAGCCTGGATAGTATCCGGGCGGAGGTGGAAAATTGCCAGAAATGCGCGCTGGGGAAGACCCGGACCAATACGGTTTTCGGAGTGGGGGATCCGGACGCTCGGCTGATGTTTATCGGCGAAGGGCCAGGCGCCGCTGAAGACCTCCAGGGGGAGCCTTTTGTGGGGCGGGCAGGCAAGCTTTTAAACGACATGATACAGGCCATGGGGCTAAAGAGAAGCGATGTGTATATCGCCAACATAGTGAAATGCCGTCCCCCAGGCAACCGCGATCCTTTGCCGGAGGAGTCGGCGCAGTGCATGCCATATCTTATGAGGCAACTGAAGATGATACGCCCGGAGTATGTGTGCGCTTTGGGGGCGGTGCCGGCGAAGAATCTTTTGGAAAGAAACGAGCCTATCGGAAAGCTGCGCAGTAGTTTTCATGATTTTATGGGGACTCAGTTTATGGCCACATATCACCCGTCATACCTGTTGCGCAATCCTGCGGCCAAGGCGGAGTCTTGGAAAGACCTGAAAATGATAATGGACAAAATGGGGTTAAAAGACCCGAGGGGAAAGAATGTCTAAATACCGCAGGGATCCTTCACTGTTGTACCGGCCCAAACCCCTTGGTGGATCCACACCATTGCAGTGGGCGCCGCCGCCGGAGGAGAAGAAGCTATCTCATCGCATGTTCTGGCTGCTGGCAAAGGTTTCTTTATGGGTTTTCCTGCTGATGACAGTCTTTGGCGGCGCGGTGGGATACACCTTTTATGTGAAGTACAGCAAAGACCTGCCCGACATAGAATCCCTGCGTTACTACAAGCCTAGCCTGGTGACCCGCATATTCGACACCAACGACACGCTGGCGGCGGAATATTATGTGGAGCGGCGCATACTGCTCCCGCTGAACTCCATTCCGCTGATCCTGCGCAAAACCACCATCGCCGTGGAGGACTCCTCCTTTTACCAGCATTTTGGTCTGAATATAGAGGGGATCATCCGCGCGGCATGGGCCAACTACCGGGCGGGCCGGGTGGTGCAGGGTGGCAGCTCCATCACCCAGCAGGTGGCCAAGGCCCTGCTGTTAAGCTCGGAGCGGACCTATGTTCGCAAAATCAGGGAGGCGATTCTCTCCATAAGGATAGACCGGGCGTACACCAAAGACGAGATACTGGAGATATACCTGAACCATATATATTACGGGGAAGGCGCCTATGGAGTGGAGGCGGCGGCCCTGACCTATTTCGGCAAAAGCGTCAACGAGCTCAACGTGCCGGAGGTGGCGATGATAGTCGGAATGCCAAAGGCGCCCTCGACCAACTCGCCCCACAGGAATATGGGCAAGACTGTGTCGCGCCGGGGCCATGTGCTCAACAGAATGATGGATACTAATATCATCACCAAGGCCCAGATGGAAGAGGCGGTGGCCAGCCCCATCCGTCTGGCGCCGCGTAAGGGGCCGCTGAACAAGGCGCCATGGTTTTCCGAGCATGTGCGCCGGACATTGGAGAAAAAATTCTCCGCCCATGGTCTTTACCGTGAGGGTCTGACGGTGCGCACCACTTTGGACTTAAGATGGGAGGAGTGGGCGGACGAGGCTCTCCGCTCCGGACTGGAGAATGCGGATAGGCGGTTGGGTTTCCGTGGGCCCAAAGGATTCACCGATATAAAAAAAGGAGAATGGCCGGACTGGGCCGAGTTGAATCCGGAACGGGCCGGGTATGAGGATCAGGAGGAATATTATACTTCCGGTCGAATTCTATCCGGCGTGGTGTTGACGGCGGAAAAAAATCGGGCCGTGGTGACCTTCAAGGATATGAAAGGCGCCATCACCTTAAAGAGCATGGAATGGGCTCATATTTTCGATCCTGAGAAAGACGCCCGGTGGGCCAAGAAGTTGAAAAAAACCTCGGAGGCGTTCAAGCCGGGAGATATCATTCAGGTCCGTATCCTGGAAGGGGACCCTCTGCCCGGGGAGAAGCCGGAGGAGAAGCTGCTGCCACTTGAGATATATCAGACACCCGATGTGCAAGGGGCGCTTATGTCCATCGACCCTAAGACCGGCCATGTGAAGGCGATGATCGGCGGATATGATTCGGAGCTGACCAAGTTCAACCGGGCGGTGCAGGCTTATCGCCAGCCTGGCTCGTCGTTCAAGCTGATTATATACACCGCCGCCCTGACAAAGGGATATACCCCCGCCTCGGTGTTGATAGACTCACCGATCATTTTCAACCGAGCCATCACCGAGTTCAAGGGATGGAAGCCGATGAATTTCGAGATGAAGTTCTATGGCCCCACCACATTGCGAACTGCCATCACCCACTCGCGCAACATAGTCACCATAAAACTGCTGGAGAAGATAACCCCCAGGTTTGTGGCGGAGTTCGCCCGCAATTTCGGATACAGCGGCGAGTTGGACGCCAACCTCTCATTGGCTCTTGGGTCCTCCACCGTCACGCTGGAGGAGATGGTGTTCGCCTATGGCGCGCTGGCCAACCAGGGAACCCGCATGGAGCCGGTCTATATAAAGTCGATTGAAAACCGGGAAGGAGAGGTCATTTATAAATCCGATGTGGTCTCCCATCAGGCCATCCCTCCCGCAGTGGCGTTCCAGGTGGCGGACATGATGAAAAACGTGGTCCAGAATGGGACCGGCAGAAGCTTGAAGCCTATGCTCCGTGGACGACCGCTGGCAGGCAAGACCGGCACCACCAACGACTGTGTGGACGCATGGTTCATGGGCTATACCCCAGACGTGGTGACCGGGGTGTGGACGGGCCGGGATGACCCTTCCACCATAGGCAGAAGGGAGACCGGCGCCAGGATGGCCATCCCCATCTGGCGTGATTTTATGAAGAATGTTTTTGCGGAAATGCCGATCAACGATTTTCCTCCTCCGCCAGGAGTGGTGTTCGCCAGGATAAACAAGGAAACTGGGTTGCTGACCCGTTCGGTGGGGGAAAACGTGATGTTCGAGGTGTTTATGGACGGCGCCCAGCCCACCGAGTACGATTCCGACGCCGCCAGTTTGGAGAGCGCCACTTCCGATTACAAACGTGGATTCTGATGCTTCGGCCAACGGCAGGCCGCCTGGACAAAGGAGAAGCTCAACGCTGGCGTTAACAACGCTGGCGTTTACAACGCTGGCGTTTACAACTATTAAGGCTCTCTTATGAACGATGATGTGCTGATAAGCTGCCAGGGCCTGCGCCGGGAGTTCTCTGTGGCCGAGGGCCGGGCCGGGCTACTAGGCTCCATCAAAAGCCTCTTCTCCACCAAATCGAGCGTAATCCGCGCTGTGGACGATATATCCTTCGATATCCGGGCTGGTGAGTTTGTGGGATACGTGGGGGAAAACGGCGCCGGCAAATCCACCACCATAAAGATGCTCACCGGCATACTGACCCCCACCGGCGGCCGAGCGGAAGTCAACGGCACTGTGCCTTATCAGGAACGGGTGAAAAACGCTTTCAATATCGGCGTGGTGTTCGGCCAGCGAAGCCAGCTGTGGTGGGACCTGCCGGTGGCCGATTCGCTGGACCTTTTGCGCGCGATTTACCGGGTGCCTCCGGCCCGATATCGGCAGAACCTGGCGGAGCTTTCCGACTGGCTGGAGCTGGGGCCTTTGATGAAGATGCCTGTGCGGAAGCTATCGCTGGGCCAGAGGATGCGGGCGGACCTGGCCGCGTCACTTTTGCATGGTCCGAAGGTCATGTTTTTGGACGAGCCCACCATCGGGCTGGATATCATCGCCAAGGATAACGTCCGCAGGTTCCTGAAAAAAATCAATAAGGAGCGGGGGGTGACCATCATTCTGACCACCCACGACATGGACGATATCGAGGCGCTTTGCGACAGGATCATCATAATCGACAAGGGGAAAATCGCATGGGACGGGGCCACCAGCCGATTGAAAGAAGAGCATATGAAAGGGAAGATCCTCGAAGTGGAGTTCCACGACTATAATCCCGATATCGGCGGAGCCATTGGCCTGACGGAGATTAAATCGGAAGCGAATAAAAAATGGCTCCGATATCAGGG
>JAOUNV010000008.1 GCA_029880775.1 Nitrospinota bacterium
CCGGCATGGCGGACCCATATGGGACCGGGTCATGGGGACGGGTGCTGAAAACGGGCGCCTCGGCGGAGTTCATCTTCACCTTCATGGGCGCCCACTGGTTCTCCATCGGGGGAGGGTATAACCAGTACTCCGGCCGGGGAGTGGTGGACAACACCGATTTCAACGCCACCACCAGCGTGGGGCGCGCCTTCTCCACGGAAAGCTGGGACATCGCCGCCGGACTTTTCGCCTACACGGCCCGGTTTGACAAAAACTCCAACTTCTTCACATGGGGCCATGGTGGATATTTCAGCCCCCAGGAGTTCATGTTGGGCGGAGTGATGCTCTCTATGGAGACTAAGCCGGTGGAGAATTTCTGGGCGGAGGTGAAGCTCTCCGCTTCGTATATGAATTTCGTTAACAATGAGTCCTCCAAGTATCCTCTCTCCAATGAATCGAGGCTCAGCTCCGAGGTTTATCCGGGAGATGATATAAGCCAGATGGGGTACGCGATGAGCGGGCGGATGTATAAACAGTTCGCCGACCACTGGCTGGCGGGAGTGGGGGCCACCTTCAACAAGGCGTCAGATTACACAGAGACCATATTTATGGTGACTCTGCGATACCAGTTCGGGTTGCGCAAGGCTGTCCTTTTCGTCAAGGAGTGATCGGCTGCGGCTGGCCGGGCTATTTGGGCGCCTGATCCTTTGGAGCGGGCGCCTTTGGTGCGGGCGCTGTTGGCGCTTCCTCGGACGAGGAGTGGTGCTCCACGCTTCTTTTTACCGGGGAGTCCCCAGAGCCGGAAACCAGCTTACCCGCCAGCACCAGCGCCGCCACCAGCGCCAGGGGAACCAGCACGAAAACCGCCACTTTGGTTAAGGTGGACATCCCGCCGGATACCGCATCGGCCTTTGCGGCCAATCCCTTGCGGTCCGCCTCTATCTCGTCCTCTTTCCAGAAAGCTTTGTAAGCGCGGAAAGTCTCCTTTTTCCCTTTTAATGTGACATCCTTGATGAACCGCAGGTAGAACTCGTCCTTGGCGGGTAGGGCATTGTAAGTCTCCTCGGAGAGGAATATTTCCGCAGGTCCGGCGGAGGACTCGAACCTGGAGGCGGTGTTCACCGTGTCGCCGAATATGTCGTTCTTCTCTATTATGCAGCTACCGGTGTGCATACCGATCCGGATAAGGATAGAGGTTTTAAACTTCCCGGCGAGGTTTAGCTGGTCTATCTCCTTTTGTATCCTGATGGAAGCGCGCACGGCGTCCTGAGCGCTTTCGAAGTGGGATAAAGTTCCGTCACCAATGGTCTTCACCAGCGTCCCCTGGTTCTCCGCGATGGCGGGGAAGACGATGTCGTTATGGCTTTTCATCAACATCCGGCTGGCCAT
This sequence comes from Nitrospinota bacterium, assembly GCA_029880775.1. Taxonomy (GTDB): domain Bacteria; phylum Nitrospinota_A; class UBA7883; order UBA7883; family UBA7883; genus JAOUMU01. The sequence goes on from JAOUNV010000008.1 coordinate 1,369, forward strand.
ATCCCCCTCCGTCTCCGCGATTGTGGTGGAGCCCTTCAGATCGGTGAACACCACAGTGAGAATCCTGGTGAATTTCTTCGCGAACTGACTCTCCATCTTGGCCTTCTGTTCCAGGAAAGCCTCCAGCTCGTCTTCGCCCCCTCCTGAACCCGATTCATCGCCGACCTGGAACTGGCGGGTCTGACCGCGAGCCACGGAGCCGCTGGAGGGGGGCCTGCGGACACGCCCGCTGGAAGGGGATCGTCTGCTGGCGCCACTGGAGGGTGGCCGTCGGGGGATGGCCTGGGTGGCGCCACCTTCCGCATCGCCGTCCACATCAATCATCTGGGTGGACCCGCCAGATCGCCCGCCCGTCGTGTCGATAGTCTGGGTGGCGTCAGAGTCCACATCAATGGAATTCTCGTCATCACCAAAGGCGATGGCCGGATCCAGGTCCGAATCCGGCGCCAATTCGAAATTATCAGGGTCTTCCATCAGGGCATAAAGGTCCTCGATAAGGTCTGCAGTGACCCGGTATCGGTCCCCGGAGTCCTTGGCCAGCATTTTGCTGATCACCAGATCCATGGCTGGTGGCAGATCTTCTTTTATAGTGCTGGCGGGGGGAGGATCGTCCTTAATGATCTTCAGCAGTATGCTGGTGAGAGTTTTGCCTGCGAAGGGGGAGGCGCCGGTCACCAGCTCGTAGTACATGACCCCCAGGCTGAAGATGTCTGATCGACCATCGATCTTTTCCCCATTCACCTGCTCCGGGGACATGTATTGGGGTGAGCCAACAGCCTGGCCGGTTTGCGTCAGGGAGGCTGTGTCTTGAAGCCTGGCCAGACCGAAATCGGTGATCTTCACCTTATCGCCCTTCATGAGCAGGATGTTGGCAGGCTTGATGTCGCGGTGCACTATGTGGTTTTCGTGGGCCAGTTCCAGCCCCTCGGCCACCTGGAGGATCAGCCGCGTGGCCCTGTCGAACCCCAGCTTCTTCTCCTTGCTCATGACATCGGCCAGGTCCACCCCTTCGATGAACTCCATGGCGATATAGCTTTGCCCTTCCTCTTCTCCCACGTCGTATACTGTTACGATATTGGGGTGGGTGAGCTTGCCGGCGGCTCTGGCTTCCACCAGGAAGCGCTCCAGCATTTCCTCTTTTTTCTTGGGGTCGACGAAATCGTCGAATTTGATGATCTTCAGTGCGACAAGACGGTCTATTCTTGGGTCTCGGGCTTTGAGCACAATGCCCATTCCCCCGCGTCCCAGTTCACTGACTATTTCATATCTGCCGAGTGTTTTCGGTTGATTCATGGCCCGCCTAAAAAATAATGTTTCCTAGTATGGCACCCTGGGCGCAAACCTTGACCGTTGTCTCACAAAATGGCAAGCCGGATAAACTACATTCCCCTTGTTCCAAGCCTTGCACGCCCAGAATAACTCATTTTTCAGGTGGATAGTACTGTAATTTTGCATATTGCCAGGGATCCATCCATTGACAAAAAAAACCGGGGGACTGACACCAGCCCCCCGGAAGAATATTAGCGAGTAAAAACCCCCTGCTAGCCCTTGTCCGGCACCTCACGCCTGCGCGGAACGGCGAAGTTGACCAGGTAGTTGTACAGCCGGATGAGCCTTCCTCCTTCGCGTCTCTGGTCGATCCAGTGGCCGATCATCCCGATGGTCCTGGCCAGGATGAAGAAACCGTTGAGCGAGTCGGCGGGGAAACCCAGGTCTGTGAGCACACAGGCTATGCAGCCGTCGACATTGAGGATCAGGTTATCCTTCTTGGCGGTGGTGACTTTCTCCACCTCAAGCGCGTAATCGAGGTGGGGTGATCGTAGCCCCAGCTCCTTGACGCACTTTTTCAGCTCCGCCACCCGCTTGTCCGGATTCTTGACCGACTTCACCCTGTGGCCGATGCCGGGCACGGGCCCCACATTCTTCTTCATGTGGGCCAGGAATCCTGGGATATCGTTCGGGTAGTTGACCAGGCCGTAGTTGAAATACTTCGAGGCGTCGGTCACCGCGCCGCCGAACCTGGGCCCTATCATTATCAGCCCCGCAGCCACGGACTGGCTGAGGCCGATACCGGCGCAGGCGGCTATAATCGTGCCAAGGGCGCCGGAGACACATGGGCCATGGTCCGCCGAAAGCATTATGATTCGGCGGATGACTTCGGCTTCCTTGTCGTTAAGCAGCCTCTTGTTCCACAGCAGCCCGATCACATGGGGTATCTCGTATCCCTTGTTGATCAGCTCGCTGGCGGGGTATCCGCAATACAGCGGCTCCTCGCCTCTGTCATCGCTGATGGTGGTCTTGAACAGCGGCTGCACCTGCACATCACCGGCCTTGATGACCTCTTCCACCTTGCGGGGAAGGTCTGGTAGCTGGGATGGAGGAACATCATCAATTTCCTTGATCTGTCCGGTGGACTTCAGATCCTCATACACCTGCTTGATGGTGGCCCCCAGGTCGCCAAAAGTGGGGGGCACTATGACCCCGGCCTTGCTCATGATGTCAGATTTATACCTGGCCGAGCCCTCGCCATGCTGGCCTTCCTTGGCGCCCGCATGGCCGAACTTCATCCCCTTGGGCAAGGACTCCTGGCAGAAACCGGAAACAACGCCGATCAGCTTTATCCTTCTCGGTTTTTCGGCGTACCAGGCGGCGGCTTTCTCCTCCAAATCGCCACCCATCTCGCCGACGATCACCACAGCCTTGGTCTGCTGGTCCTTTTCGAACATCTCCAGAAAGGTGACAAAGTCGGTGCAGGGGAAAGCGTCTCCCCCGATGCCGATGGTGGTGGTGGAGCCATCCGCGAACTGGCTGAGCATCCACATGATTTCGTTGGAGAGCCCACCAGACTTTGTAATAACACCGAAAGAGCCCTGCCTGTGCAGCTTGGAAAGCTTCAGGTTGTTATACTCGCCGCCGATCACGCCCAAACGGCACTCGCCAGCGGACATGATGCCGATGGCCGAGGGGCCGTTTAAGAATTTGCCGACCTTTTTCGAGTGTTTGATCAGCAATTTAGCGTCTTTTTCCGCCACACCCTCGGTGATCATGGAGACGAACTTTATGCTGGGGTTGTCCAGCGCGTCCATACATCCCTTATACGCGCGGTTGGCGCCGATATACACCAGCGCCGTGTTGGACTCTGGATGCTTTCTTGTGGCTTCCTCAAGAGTCTTGTAGACCGGCACGGAGAGAAACTGGCTCCCGAAAGGGATCTCCACCGACTTGCCGGCGTCCGGCGGATAGACGAAAGAGGTGACGCTCGGCTCCAGGCCGCACAAATGGGAAAACTCCGCCATCCTCTTGGCGGCGCTGACTCCCGCCACTCCGCCCATGATGACGACTTTTGTATCTTTATTGGCAACTATGCTCATCGCTTTCTCCCTATCCCTTCAAGGCGAATTTGACTAAGTCGGTCAACGGCGTGTACCGATCGAAGACCTGTATATCGAAGCCCTCGTCGGACAGCTTGCGCATGTAGTCCAGGCCGATGGCTTCGTTGGGTCCCCCGCGGCGAACCCATATTTTCACGCCGTCCATTTTTCCTTCTTCCTTGGCCTTACGGAAACCGGCGATAATTCCGGTGAACGTGGCCTTGACGTCGGTGAAGTTGGCTATGGCCCCCCCCACGATAATATGCTTGACGCCTGGAAGAGAGCATATCTTGTCGGTGAGAGCCTCCACGGCCCATGCCGGGGGATCGCCCGAGTATTCCGCATAGTTGGCCAGGGAGCCATTGAGGGCCACCACGGCGTCGGAATAGAAGACAGAAGCGCCTCCGCCAGCCGGCAGCATGGCCACCTCGCCGCCGGGAATCTCTATGAACTTCACAGAGCCTTTCACCCGGCTGTCTATCTCCATTATTTGCTTCTCGTCCTCCGTGTAGGCCCGGCCAAACTCCGGCGCGAAAGAAAAGCTCCAGTCCGGATGGCGGAACCTGGCGTCCGCATCCAGCAGCACCACCGCGTCCAGGGCCACAAGCTTGCCATCGGCGGGGTTGATGGTCAGCGGATTTATCTCCATATACTGGCCGTCCTCATTGTCGTAGCATTCAAAGAGTCGGAAAGCGAATTTGCGGACCTTGTCCACCATCTCGCCGGTAAAACCGGCTTCCTTGGCGCATTTTTCCAGTTGTTCATCAGTAGGGGTTTCCCCCACTTCCACAAAGGTCTTGGTCACCTTTTCCCAGTTTTCCTCCACCTCGATGCCGCCGAACTTGGCCATTAGCACCTCGGCGCCCTCCCGCAGGGATTTGACCGCCAGGTAATACTCCTCCTGGTGGGGGACCATTTCGGCGATAATCACCTGGGAGATGGTCAGCCCCTGGATGGTTCTTCCCATGATCTCTTTTGCCGCAGCCACCGCCTGATCGATGTCCAGTTCCACTTTGACTAGGCCAAGTTTCATCCTGGATCCAATGGCCTCGTGGGCCTTTACCACCATTTTGCACTCTCTCATCCACTGATTCGACTGGACGAGGCCGTCTACTTGATGGATATCGGAAATAACCACATGCCGGGGGGTCCTGATCCCCCATTTATTGAAAAGCTCCATCGCAGGGCCTTCTAGCACTTTGGCCATCGGTTCTCCTCCAAATTTCTTCCGCTGGTTACTGATTTTGCTTAGCTATATACAAGATGGGCGAAGTGGAGAAAATAGCTTAATTTGGTGGAAAAGTCAAACGTTTGATTTGGTCTTAACCGCAAAAACGGTTAATATTTTTCCGCGCTGGTTTTAACGGGACCGTTTATCTTCCGGGTAGAGGTGTTCGCGGGCGCCTGATATGTCCGCTGCGCACCCTTGAAAGGAAGGAAAAGGGAACCGTGCTTAATAGTAGAAGGCTCAGGTAAATTATGCAATGAGCTTAATTAGAAAGGGGGGCCACATTGATATGTGATGCGAATCAACCAGGGGTGTCGCCCTCGATGGCGGGCGCGGCAAAAGATGATTCTATCGATTTAGTCGCCACTTATTTTTATTTTCCCTCTTGGCGGTAAATTCAGCGCCGCAGGGAAAGTACTCACGCGTGAATTGGCGCAACCGGAGAGGCGTTGGTCGATCTACGACAAAAACAATGCGTCAGGCCGCCATCTGACAAATGATGATTTGCGATGTTGACAGGACGCCAAAAGAGATGTACATTTGCCTTTGTTGTTTCATGTGGTCGAAATTCCCCCCAAGCCAGCGACACCGAGTGGCTAGTGGAGGAGCGTATACGGAAATTTAACTAAACCCATAACTCTTAGGCGACAGTTTAAATCCCCATAATCCAAGGCTTCCCGCAACATATGAGTTGCGGTTTATGGCGCCCGGCGCCGAATCCACCTGCGATGGAAAAATAAAACATTCTACTGAAAGATCCAAAACATGGCCCCCAGAAAACCCAGCCCCAAAAACAGCGCGACCAACTCAAAAAAAGCCGCAGAGCCTGCCGTTGCGGTGGAAGTGGAAGAGGACAACATCCCTGACCCGGAAAGCGCCGCTGAAACCAAAGAGGATTCCGCCTCTGCTTCCGCCACCCTGGATATCTCCCTGGATATCAGTAGGCTTAAAGAAAAGACGATCAACGAGCTTTTCGAGATTGCCTCCGCGCTCAATATAGAGGGGATCCGCGGCATGCGAAAACAGGAGCTGATGTTCAAGATTCTTGAGTCCCAGACGTTAAAGGAAGGGCAGATTTTCGGCGAGGGAGTGCTGGAGATTCTCCCGGATGGTTTCGGGTTCTTGCGCAGCCCATCGTTCAACTATCTGCCAGGTCCCGACGACATATACGTTTCCCCATCCCAGATTCGCAAGTTCGATCTTCACACGGGAGACACCATCTCCGGCCAGATCCGCGCGCCAAAGGAGAACGAGCGTTATTTTGCGTTGCTGAAAGTGGAAACTGTCAACTATGACAATCCCGACGCCCAGCGCGACAAAATCCTGTTCGACAACCTGACTCCACTGTATCCGAACCAACGGCTCACCATGGAGTCTTCGACGGAAAACATCACAAGCCGGGTGCTGGACCTGATAAGCCCCATAGGTAAAGGCCAGCGGGCCCTGATTGTTTCGCCACCCAGAGCGGGTAAAACAATGGTAATGCAATCAGTGGCCAATTCCATCACCCAAAACCACCCGGAGGCTTATCTGATCGTGCTGTTGATCGACGAGCGGCCGGAGGAGGTGACCGATATGGAGCGTAGCGTGGACGGAGAAGTGGTCTCCTCCACTTTCGACGAACCGGCCAGCCGCCATGTGCAGGTGGCGGAGATGGTTATAGAAAAGGCAAAACGCCTGGTGGAGCATAGACGCGATGTGGTGATCCTGCTAGACTCCATCACCAGGCTGGCCCGGGCGTATAACACCATAGCCCCACCCTCTGGCAAGGTGCTCTCCGGCGGTGTGGACTCCAACGCCCTGCAGCGGCCAAAGCGCTTTTTCGGCGCGGCCCGAAACCTTGAGGAGGGAGGCTCGTTGACCATCGTCGCCACGGCGCTGGTGGACACCGGCTCGCGTATGGACGATGTCATATTCGAGGAGTTCAAAGGGACAGGCAACATGGAGCTGCATCTGGATCGGCGCCTGGCGGACCGCAGGGTGTTCCCCGCCATAGACATCACCAGGACCGGTACCCGCAAAGAAGAGCTGCTTATTGAGGATGTGGATCTCAAACGAATCTGGATCCTTCGCAAGGTTCTCCAGCCGATGGACCCGGTGGAGGCGATGGAGCTTTTGAGGGACAAAATGCGGGCCACGAAAACGAACAAGAAATTTTTAGAGTCGATGAACGCTTAACATGTGGAAGAAAATAATGTATAATCCACGTTTTGGAAAAATCCCATTGCTGGTCTGACGATGAAAACGAATATACACCCTGATTACATTGAATGTGCCATCACCTGCGCTTGTGGCGCCAAGGTGGAGACCCGTGGCGTGCAGCCGGAAATGCACCTGGAAATTTGCAGCCAGTGCCATCCTTTCTTTACCGGAAAGCAGAGGCTGGTGGATTCCGCCGGCCGGATTGAAAAATTCGAGCGCAAGTACGGAAAAAAGGGCGACAGCGCCCAGGTCGGCTGACCTGTCCCCACCCGCGCGTATCCGCGTTATAGCGGCGATTGACGTATGAACTCTATTCTTGGCAAGTACAAGGCTCGAAGCGAGGAAATCAACCGCCTGATCAGCGATCCTGCGACCTTGGCGGACCGGGAGCTGTATGAAAAGCTGACCCGCGAACTCTCCGAAATCCGCCCAGTGACGGAAGCCGCCATCGAATATGGCAAGGTGGAAGTGGAGCTTGGGGAAGCCGAGGCGATGCTCGATGACAGGGAAGCGGACGAGGAAATGCGGGAGATGGCCCGCCATGAGCGAGACCTGCTCAAAGAACGCCTGGAGACCATAAATCACAAAATCCGCCTTTTGCTGATCCCAAAGGATCCCAACGACGGAAAAAATGTCATTCTGGAAATCCGCGCCGGCACAGGAGGGGAGGAGGCCAGCCTGTTCGCCGCGGACCTGTTCCGAATGTACACCCGATACGCTGAGCGGAGAAAGTGGAAAACGGAGCTTATGAGCTGCAGCGAATCGGGCAAGGGGGGATACAAGGAGGTCATAGCCATGATCGTCGGCAGGGATGTCTATTCCTCCATGAAATACGAAAGCGGCGTCCACAGGGTGCAGCGAGTGCCGGAGACGGAAGCCGCCGGAAGAATACACACCTCCACCTGCACCGTGGCCATTATGCCGGAGGCTCAGGAGGTGGATGTGAAGCTGGATCCAAACGAAATCAGGATCGATGTGTATCGCTCCTCCGGCCATGGGGGGCAGTCGGTGAACACCACAGACTCTGCGGTGCGGATCACTCACCTGCCCACGGGGGTGATGGTGGCCATGCAGGACGAGAAAAGCCAGCTTAAAAATAAAGTCAAGGCGATGAAGGTGCTGATCACCAGGATCAAGGATATCAAGGAGCGCGAGGAGGCGCAAAAACGCGCGGCTCAACGCAAAAGCCAGGTGGGCGCCGGCGACAGAAGCGAGAGGATACGGACATATAACTTCCCTCAGGGTAGAATAACGGATCACCGGATTAACCTGACTTTATACAAAATGCAGAGCATCATGGATGGCGAGCTTTACGAGTTTTCCGATGCGCTGAGCCTGGCGGCCCAGGAAGAGGCGATGGGTAAGGGGGCGGCGTGATCGCCGAAACCTCTGTAAAGGCTCCTTTGAATATTCGTCAGGCGGGCGCTTTTGGCGCCGATATGTTGGCCGCATCTGGCTCCCCCTCTCCCTGGCTCGATTGTCAGCTGCTTTTAGCCAAGTCCATGGGCGCTACCAGAGAACGGCTGATGGCCCACCCGTTCGACAATATCACCGAATCTCAATGGCTTTACTTCCAAAGCTGCCTGACGCGTCGTGAGCAGGGAGAACCGATAGCCTATATCCTGGGCGAAAGAGAGTTCTACGGGCTTTCGTTTCGGGTGGACTCCAGGGTTCTGGTCCCCCGGCCGGAGACGGAAACATTGGTGGATCGGGCGCTGGAGTTGGCAGGGCAGGAAGCCGCTGTCCTGGAGATCGGGACCGGCTCCGGATGCGTGGCTGTGGCCATGGCGATAGCCCGGCCTGGGTGGGAAATCACCGCCACCGATATCAGCGAACACGCCCTGGAAGTGGCGCGGGAAAACGCAAAAATCCATGGAGTGGATGACAGAATCAGTTTTCTCCATGCCGATATGTACCCGGAAGGGAAGGGCAGGTTCGATCTGCTGGTGTCCAATCCGCCATATGTATCAGGAGTGGAAACCGTGGAGGCTTCGGTCCACAAGTACGAGCCGCATATGGCGCTCTATTCGGAGGACAATGGATTGGCCATAACAGCGAAGATCATAAGCCTTGCCCCCTCCCGTCTGACAGATGGAGGGGCGATGGCGCTGGAGACTGGCCTGGGGATGTCGGCTCGAGTGGCCGCAGCCTGCCAGGAGACCGGTTTTTTCATGTCAACTATCGCGACGAAGGACATCTACGGAGTGGACCGGGTGGTGTCCGCATTGGGGCCTGAGTGGACAAAATAGTTATAGAGGGTGGCATTCCACTCCATGGGACAGTGCGCATCTCCGGGGCCAAGAACGCGGCCCTTCCCATATTCGCCGCCACGCTGATCACCGGCGGAGTGTATCGCATAACAAATGTTCCGGCTCTGCGCGATGTGGCCACTATCGCAAGCTTGCTGACCGAACTGGGCGCAAAGGTGGAGAACCCATCCTCCGGAGTCTACACGGTGGATACCCGTGAAGCGATGGGGCGAGAGGCCACCTATGAGCTGGTGAAGACCATGCGCGCCTCCTGCCTGGTGTTAGGTCCACTGCTAGCCCGGTTCGGCAGTGCGAAAGTCAGCTTGCCGGGAGGATGCGCCATCGGCGAGCGCCCCATAGACCTGCACCTGAAAGGCTTGGCCGCCCTGGGGGCAAGGATAAACCTGGATCATGGCTATGTGGCGGTGGACGCCTCCGGTGGCTTGAAGGGAACCAGGATCACCATGGATCTGGTGACCGTGACCGGGGTCATGAACATAATGATGGCGGCTACCAGAGCCAAGGGAACCACTGTGATAGAAAACGCCGCCCGGGAGCCGGAAGTGGTGGCCCTGGCGGATTTTCTGAACTCTATGGGAGCGCGAATTACCGGGGCGGGGACGGCGGAGATAAAAGTGGAAGGGGTGGAAGAGCTCCACTCCGCGGATGTGGAGGTGATCCCGGACAGGATAGAGGCGGGGACATATCTGGTGGCGGGCGCCATCACAGGTGGAGCCGTAGACCTGGAAGGGATCGTCCCTGCGCATCTGGCCAATATCGTGGATAAGCTGCGCGAGTGTGGATGTGATATAAAGGAAAACGTGAGCGGTGTTTCCCTAAAGGCGCCAGAGGAGATACAGCCGACCCGGGTGACCACCTCGCCATACCCGGGATTCCCCACGGACATGCAGGCCCAGATCATGGCGTTACTGACCCTGGCCCAGGGCGCATCTGTGATAGTGGAGACCATATTCGAGAACCGTTTCATGCATGTGGCGGAACTGCGGCGCATGGGAGCAGACATCACAGTGGTGGGAAACACCTCCACCGTCAAAGGTGTAAAAGGCCTCTCCGGGGCGCCACTTATGGCCACGGATCTTCGCGCCTCCGCCTCTCTGGTATTAGCTGGCCTGGCCGCGTCGGGAACCTCCACCATAGCCCGGGTATACCATCTGGATCGTGGTTATGAAAAGATCGAGGAAAAGCTCAAGGGGCTGGGCGCCGTGATCTATCGGGAGAAGGCATGACTTTTGGCTACAAGCCGCCGCTGGGGGCCGGATTGCTCTTGACTTATTACATATCAATGATATAGTGAAACATTAGCTTCGGGATATATAAGCTTTTTTCCAAGGATTGATTCCAATGAGCGATGAAAAGCTGGACTCCTTTTTCAGCGAGGGGACGGTTTTGCGTGGAACTTTGAAGTTCAAGGGGATATTGCGTTTCGATGGTGATTTCGAAGGCTCCATCCAGAGCCCGGACACTCTGATTGTCGGTGAGACCGGAAAAGTGCGGGCGGACATCAAGTCTGGCAAGCTGTTCAACTTCGGCGATGTACATGGGGATGTGAAGGCGGAATACAAGATACACCTATACGCCAAGAGTAACCTGAAAGGCGACATAGAGGCGCCCTTCGTGGTGATGGACGAGACATGCCACTTCGAGGGTGGATGCAAAATGCCGCCTCCGCCAAAGAACATGCCGCAGGATAAAGAACCAGACGCCAAGAAGCAGGCGCCTCCGGTCAAAACAGTGGAAATGCCGAAGGCGCCCGCCACGCCAGAGGTCAAGAAGAGTGGAGGTTGGTTTGGGCTGATCCTCTGGATGGTGTCGCTTTTCGCCTCCAAGGGCGCCTAAATCAGGGCGCCTAACCGCCAGTCAAGCGCATAAGCGCCAGGCGCCTTTGCCAGCATGACATGCGCTGGCCTGTCACCGGGGAGGGCAGGGGCTCTTTCGCTGTTACCGCCTTGGCTTCGGCATCCGCTCCACCAGGAAGTCCGCCCCCACGCCAGATAGCGCGTCCGCCGTTTGCCACGTCATTGCTCCCTTGAAGAATATCCGCCACTGGACCAGATCCTCAAAGAGCGATCTCTGCATCTTGTCAAACTTGCCAGCCCAGACGATTCCGCTCCTGGCTGGGTCGAACACCACTACCCCGAAAGATACATGGGCAGGCTTGTCCGCGGAGTACTTTCCGCCCACAAGCTCCTCGAATCGAGCCACGCATCCCATCACCACCGCATCGGCGCCCGTGACTTTGGCGACGCTGGTCGCCAGGCTGACGCCGTTGGCGATACGGTCAGGCTCGTTGGTGTTCAGGTAGGCCTTTCTGACCGCGCTTCTTTCCGTCAGTGGAAAGTCGGCCTGGGCCATCGCCAGGTGGATATGATCCGCCACGGTCTCCCCCGAGCCTGCTTCCACATCTCCTTTGTGGAGTGGCAATCGCGCCACGGAGCAGATGCTCGCTTCGCCACTGGGCGCTCCCTCCAGGAAATCGAGAACGGCGAACCGGGTAT
>JAOUNV010000009.1 GCA_029880775.1 Nitrospinota bacterium
CAGTGGCTTTGGCGCTTTCCCGGACGGCTTCCTGGATAATGATCCCCACGGGCTTTGCTCCATGGCGGCGGAATATGTCTCCCAGGATCGAGGAGGAGAGGAGGAAGCTGGTGAAGTCCAGATCGTCAAACCCCCTGGTGGGGGTGACGTTGCCAGGTTTTTCCGATGCTGCTTCCAGCAGGCACGCCATCTCCACGGCCCGGGCAGATTTCTCAAGTCTCGATTTTTTGTCCATACAATGCCGCGCTTACTATTCTTTCCGCGATATCCACGGAGGTTGTTTTCTGAAGTCCTTTCCAGCCGGGGATGCCGTTGACTTCGATCAGGTATTCCTGTCCATCGCCAGTGGTGAGGATGTCCACCCCGCCATAGTCGAGCCCCAGCTCGGCGCACGCCCGGATGGCCATATCCGCCTGGATGTCTGTTGGTTCATGGACAGATACCGCTCCCCCGGCATGGAAGTTGGCTTTCCATCCGGCGCCTCTGCGTTTCATGGCGGCCACCACATGTCCCCCAGCCACGAACAATCGGATATCCTCTCCGCCACACTCCAGGTACTCCTGGATGTAGTAAACATACCGGTTCATCTCCATGGTCCGGAATACGCGGTATGCCATGTCGGTCTCGCAAATGCGCATAAGCCCCCTGCCACAGGAGCCGATGAGAGGCTTCACCACCACATCCCTCATCCTCTCGAATGCGGCCATGGCGTCATCGAATCTTTCGCATACCACGGTGCGGGGAGTGGGGAGCCCGGCCGTGTCCAATATCTGGGAGGTCCACGACTTGTCCACCGTCTTCTCTATGGCTTCCGGGGAATTGATAACTTTGACGCCAAGGGTCCTGGCCATACGCAAGGCGTTCATGCGGAAAAGCAACCCCTCCATGGAGCCGGGGGGGATGATTCGTACAATCACCGCGTCCACTCCCCGCACCGCCACTTCCTCCATATCCAGGCCGCGCCCGGCGCCCAGGCGCAGGATCATGCCGTCGATAGAGCCTTTCAGCACATCCGCTCCGGCGGCCAGCAGCGCCTCTTCCAGCCGGTCGATATGCCACCCCTCCCTGGAGCGAAGGATGAGAACTCTCATATCTTGTATCCGAACGACTTGGCCAGCATGGTTGGGTTGATGGATCCTGCGGAAAAGAACGACCCGGTCCTGGCGTTGGCCACTGTTATCCTGGCTGGAGAAAAGAGGAGCGGATCGATATTGTAGAAATCACCATATTCGGCGAACAGCTCCTTAAAGGTCCGCCCGTAATCCTTAGACGACGAGGAGGGGATTTCGCCGATCTTCTCCACAATGAAAGCGTCATCACAATCGACGGTCATATGCGCCGTGCTGCCATAGAGGACGCAATCGTTGGTCCTGCCGATGGCCTCCAATCCATCGGGGTGGATGGGGGCGATGGGGGCCGCGCCAGATCCGGCAGTGATCTGCCCGAGCTTGAAGCCGATTTCATGCATCTTGTGAACGGCGGTTTCCACAACTCTGGCGGAGACTTGTACCGATCCGGTTATTGAGGATGTAGGCGCCATCAAAAGGTAGAGCTCTTCTGGGGGGGCGCCGGTCTTCTTCAAGATATAGTTGACCACCTCCTCTGGCGGTTTTTTGTTGGTCTCCATACATAGGACGGCGATTTTGCCGGTTTCCTTATGGTCGATTTCCTCGAATATCTTTTCGTCCGCTTTCAGCGCTCTGGCGGGGCCGGAGCCCATGGCGAAGTACGTATCCTGGCTGATAGCCCATCCGGCGTATTGGGAGGCCATGCAAGACAGAGTGGGAAGCGCTACCGACACATTGACAGTGGGGAGCGCAATGGCGCCATAATCGACGGAGGTTATGGTGACATCCCCCATGCCAGCCAGGCAGGCTCTGGAAAATATAATCGCCGCAGGATAGCCGCCGGGAGCATCGATCCCGAAATCGAGAAATGTGGCGCCCTTTGGTCCTTTTTCAACATGGACACCGTATAGCCCTGGATTTGCCAGGACCGGGCCTATAACATCCAGCGCTGATTGATTCAGAGAAACCATTTGCCGCTTTCTTATCCAAAAAAGATGTATCCTGTTTTCAAGGAATCATTATGGGAATAAAAACGTCCTCCTTCAAGAACCATATGTATAGCGGGGCTCTGCTGCGCCAGATGGAGTGGGTGGAGCCGGAGCGGCTTTTTCCCGCTTTCGCGGCGCGGCCCGGGTTTATCTGGCTGGACAACGCCAAGGATATGGGCGACGCAGGGCGCTGGTCGTTCATGATGTGGGCGCCCAGGGAGATCATAAAAGGAAGCGCAGGGGAGTTCACCCACACCGGGGAAGATGGCGTTCATCGCCAGATAGCCGATCCCTTTGAAACGTTAAAACATATCCTCACACAAGAAAACACCGCTTCTGCGCCTGATGACAAAGCAAAGGCGCCGAGCGTCCCGCCATTCACCAGTGGCGCGGCGGGGTTTTTCGGGTACGGTTTGCAGGCTATTACGGAGCCTTCCACGCGGCTGATTAATAAATCCCAGGCGGTGGAAGGGGATATCTGGATCGGGATATATGGCGCGGTTGCAGCGTTTGACCATACCAGTGGCGAGCTGACTTTGACGGCCAGGGCTGAGGGCGCGGAGGATCCGGAGGCGGTGCTGAACCGGGTGGAGGAAGAGATCAGATTGGCGCGGGACATACATTGGGCTTTGGCGCCGGTGGCCAACGGGAAAAGTAGCTTTGTCAAAAGCAATTTCACCCGTGAAGGATTCATGGACGCAGTGGAGAGAGTCCGCCATTACATCGAGCAGGGAGACTGCTACCAGGCGAACATCGCCCAGAGGTTCGTCACCGAGGATGTGATGGACGATACGCTTTACCTGAAGCTAAGAGAGATCAATCCCGCTCCGTTCGGCGCGTACATAAACACAGGCGCGGCGCGGATATTGTCTGTATCGCCGGAGAGGTTCATCCAGTTGCGCAATGGGCGGGCAATCACAAGGCCGATAAAGGGTACACGCCCCAGGGGCCGGACACCCATGGAGGACTACTTGCTGAAGCTGGAGCTTGTCGATAGCGAAAAGGACCGGGCGGAGAACGTGATGATAGTGGACCTTTTGCGCAACGACTTCTCTAAAGTGTGCTTGCCGAACAGCGTGGCGGCGCCGGAGATATGCCGGCTGGAGGAGCATCCAACCGTGCTGCACCTGGTCTCCGAAGTGGCAGGTCAACTGTGGCCCGGTCTGGGGGCTGTGGATCTGTTAAAGAGCGCGTTTCCCGGCGGCTCGGTGACCGGGGCGCCGAAGATACGGGCCATGGAGATCATCAATGAGCTGGAGCCGGACCCGAGAGGGGCGTATTGTGGGGCTATAGGCTATCTTGGTTTCGATGGCGGGATGGATACATCGGTCACCATCCGGACGATGATCCGGGCGGATGGTAAAATAAGCTTTCATGCTGGGGGGGGGATCACATATTCCTCCGATCCGGCGGAGGAGTACCAGGAAACCTTGGACAAGGCCAAGGCTCTTATTGAGGCGGTGTCATGACAAAACAAAAAGTGGCGATAAACGGGATGGTGACCGAGGATCTGCGGGTTCCCCTGGATGATCGGGGGTTCACTGTGGGAGATGGCCTGTTTGAGACTATCCCTTTATATGGTGGGTCGGCGTTTCTGCTGGAGGGGCATATAGAGCGCATGCGACAAGGGGCGGAGCTGATCGGGCTTGCCATGCCGGTGGACGAGAAAAAAGTGGCTTACGCCATCTCTGATCTTGCCAGGGCAAACAGTGTGTCTCGCGGTGTGGCTCGGCTGGCGGTGACCAGGGGGCCGGGGCCCAGGGGATATTCCAGCGTCGGTACGGCCCAGGCGTGGTGGTATCTTTCCGTTCGTCCATACGAAACATCAGAGAAGAAAAGAGAGGAGGGGGGGTACAAGGTTGTGCTATCTCCATATCGTGTGGATCCGGCCAATCCACTGCGAGGTATCAAAAGCTTGAGCGCCTTGGACAGGGTGATGGCGGTGGATTACGCCGTGAAGCGTGGTGCGGACGAGGCGCTGTCGCTGACCCATTCGGAGCATATAGCCTCGTTACAGGCGGCCAATATCTTTTGGGTGACAGATGGCAAGCTGCATACTCCGTCACTGGAGTGCGGAATTCTGGCGGGAATCACTCGTCGGAAAGTGATAGCGCTGGCGGCAGGTGAGGGGATGGAAGCCTTGGAGGGAAAGTATCTGATGAAAGATCTGGCTATGGCGCAAGAGGCCTTCGCCACTAATTCGTTGATTGAAATAATGCCGTTATCGGAGGTGGAGGGGGCTGTTTCGTTTGGTAAGGGGGGGGCGGTCACGGAAAGGTTATTGAAAGCCTACCGGCAATTGACCTGATATTGAGCATAAAAAGCGGCCCGTCCCCTGTATATGGAGGAAACGGGCCGACTGCTTATCATCGTTTCAGAACAGTAGTGTATTGAATTTTCGCAAGGCTCAGCTTGTCGATTCTTCTTTTGCCAGCGCCCACATAATAGAGATGACGATCATGGCCAGTAGCCCGACGAGGCTGGTCCCGGCGCCTAGCTGGGCCACCAGGGCATAGGCTTCGTGCCCGGCGTGCTTGCCAACATGGCTTGCCTTGAACGCGGATAACGTGAAATGG
Organism: Nitrospinota bacterium; assembly: GCA_029880775.1. Taxonomy (GTDB): domain Bacteria; phylum Nitrospinota_A; class UBA7883; order UBA7883; family UBA7883; genus JAOUMU01. The sequence continues at coordinate 4,633 of JAOUNV010000009.1, forward strand.
AGTGGATACACGAATGATCCGAATCCCACCAAGGTGGAGGCCACCATTTTCAATATGTCACTGGCCCTGGAGGCTCCGGCGAACATGCATAGGGCCACTCCCATGGCGCCTAAGCCCATAAAGTGGTAGTGGGCGCGTTTGAGATATTTCCATGCGCCAGCACTGGCTTTTTCCACCTCATTGGGCTTTCCGGCGAAAGCGGCCTGGGCGTTGCTCTTGAACATTTTCTTGATTGAATCCTCCTTTGCGCCGAAGGCCATGCCGTGCAGCATGCCAGCCAGCAAAGCCGAGAGCGCGAGGATGATTCCGATAGAGACCGGTTTGAAAGAAAACTTGATCATTTGGTGACTCCTTGTAGTGAGGAGCAGATTATATCAAGTTTTCCCGTCTTTTCCCGCTGATCTTAATTTACACACAGCCAGAGGAGCATAATGCGGGCCAGGGGCGAATGCCGGATTAACTAATTCTGCGTCTGGGTCGGGATGGATTTTCAACACCCTGTTAATACTTGGCGATATATAGCAGATAATATGTGGAGACCGTGGTTGCCAGCATCAGGCTGAAGAGGAGAAGGCAGATCCGCCCCACGATCCGGTGTCTGCGGTCAGCCTTTGGCAGGGTGAAATGAATCAGCAATGCCATCCCCGCCGGCGCCCCGAATCCGAGCGCTAGGAAGATGGCCGCATGGTATAAGTCGAACCTGCCGGAGAGAATCGTCAACCAGCCCAGGAATGCCAGCCAGAAAAGGGCGATCCCCCAAAGAACCTTGGATGGGCGCGCCAGACCGGTCTTCAGGGTCAGCGACCCATCATCCATGGGGAACCTGGCGAGAAAGCCGTTTATTACCATGTAGACCGACAGATATAGTGACATGGATACAACCGTCACATGGACTGTCAAAAGGGGCCGCAGGATACTGGTGTATATCCAATCCGGTCCTGGAAAGCTTCTCTGGTCCGCCACGCTGGCCAGGCCCATATAGCGCACCTGTATGTAGTAGACCAGATAGAAGACCATCGCCGCCATGGAGGCCAGGATCATCCTGTGGTGAGCCCTCCCTTTTTTGCTCCTGGCCAGATATCCGGCAAGCAGGAACATCAGAATGAATCCGATGGCCAGGAACAGGCTAATGTCCGAGCCGAGGGTTGTTCTGGAGGAGAGGATACCTGGGCCGCTTAATTCGTCAATCATTATGTCCTGCATACTACGTCAGTTGTGAAAGGGAATATACCCCGGATTTTTCCTGGGCAGAAGGAAAATCTGTCGCTCACACTCTTGACGAGAATTCAGGCTCCTGCTCTGGACCTTGTAAACAGCCTCACTTTCGAATCTCCATAGATTTCATTGAAAATCCATAGCGACATGGAGACGTAAAAGTTTATGTTTCCACTTTGCAGCTCATGGAAGCTTCCATCAGGGTTTTGGAAATTGTAAAAGCCGCCAGTCTTGTCCTGGATGGATACCAACCAGTCGGCAGCTCTTGTTGCAGCTTCTTTATGGCGTTCCTGGCGCAATCCACAGTAAGTCAGCAAAAGCAGCGATATCGGCCATGCTGCCGCCATATTAGTGTCATTGATAATCGCAAGCGGATATACACACCGGGAAGAAGGCTCGGGCTTGGATTCCCCCAGTGTTCCATGGAACGGGACTGGACAGTGGGATACAGCCCATTCGATGGCTAGTTCTGTTTGCTTCACCAATTCCGGGAATTCGCACGAACCGTCCAAGGTATCGAGCAAGGGCTCGGAATCCATAAGGCTCATGCTGTACTGGGGATGAGTCGGTCCCGCGACATATGGGATGAGGCTGTCGCTGATTCTGGCGAGCAGCCTGCCCCTTGGGGAGATTAACACCATGGCGCCACGTATCACCGGCCTGATAATTGGCGCCAGAAGAGGGGCCTTCTGGTTTTTGTCATAGGGGTTCCAGAATCCCTCGGCCTCGTCATAATTATCCTGGATGTGCCCCATTATGGTCAACGCCGCTTCCTTGAACCTTACGCTCCTGTTGTCTTCCATGCAAGAAGCGAAAAATGGGCGTACTCTCCGATTTCGATGATGTTTGCCAGCAATAACTCACCGGACTTTCCAATGACGCCATTTATCATTCGCCAGGCGGCTTTTTTGAGCGTACTTTCATATGTAGTGGCGCCGGTGACCCGCTGGTATGTGTCGAAACCTTCAAAAATGCACTGGGCGGCATCAAGGGTGTAGCCTGCATAATCCCTCCACCCTCCCTCAGGATCCTGGCGAGCCGCCAACCAATCGAGCGACTTTTCGGCCGCGTCCCTGTATTCCGTATCTCCCGTCAGCGCGTATGCATACATCCGCACAGCAACGGAGTGGCCGATCAGTGTGGCGTCACCCCTGATTCCGTAGAACTCATCGCCTTCGACATCAATGTATCCCTCCTCTTTTTGATGGGTGATGAACCAATCGGCATTTCTTATTATGGCCGTTTCGCATTGTTATGCTTTTCCATATCACGCTCTTCAATCGAATATGATATTCATGCACAGAAGATTGCTTTTCAACACCGTTGATTATTGTACCGTGATATTCTGAAGATGATGCGATGTAGTGGCAGGCATATGATCTCCACAATGGAGGGAGAATGGCCCTGTGTGGATATGCCGCATAGAAGATGGCTGTGTGTCGCACATCGAGGCAAGGTACACAGGACACAGTAGAGGCCAAGAATGGAATTTGGAATGTTAAGCCAGCTTCTGGTGAAATACATTGAAAGTACATTATTTGTGTGCTAATATTACATCATATTGTAAGTATTGAAACATTTAACTGCAGAATAATCAAAGATAATCAGAAACTGAAGGTGTGCTGTTAGGGCTGATCGATCGCATCTTCTTCGATCAGCTCATCATGATGTCGATCTGATACTACGGTTTAGACGATTTTGCGGAGAGTGGATTGGGAGTTCCACTTTCTTTCCCGGCGAAGGGATAAGTCGGTCGATTGTGTGTAGGTGAAATGAACATATTTGAAAAACGCAACCAGTTGGCGGAGGTTTACGCCGAATGGTACAATTACCGAAACAGGCTGTATCCCGATTTTGTCACATCTTCCAGAGTTAGCTCGATTCCTGAATATATCCCCGTCTTTTCATTTCATAATGTCACTAACGATGATTTACTTCTGAAGCTAAACTATCTGATGCAAAACGGATATTCTACCATAAATAGTGACGAATATGCATATTTAAACGGAAAGAGCAACGGGGAGAGGCTGGTGATGCTGACCTTTGACGATGGGTTGGTGTCTCTATGCAATGTTGTCGCTCCCTTATTGCGGGCATACCAGATGTGTGCGGTGGCTTTCGTGATACCTGGGGAGATCGACCAGGAGGAAGGTGGCGGGGTGGTGGAGCCGAACAACGGTGATGGTAGGTTGTTATGCTCCTGGGAGCAACTGGAGGCCATGAAGGATGTGATCGATATCCAGTCTCACTCCATGTACCACTGGCTGATTTTCGAGAGTTCCATTGTGAGCAGTTTCTTTTCCCCGCAGATAAAGAGTAAATTCCAGAAAATAGATTGGCCAATCCCCCGCAGGAATGGAATTGATCATCCTGAAAGGGATATCGGGTTTGGCTGGCCGATATATAAAACAAATTCAAGGCTTTCTGGTAGTCTGAGGGTATATGAAAACGCAGAAATTACCGAGGCTATGATGTCATACGTGGAAGAGAGGGGTGGCGCCGACTTTTTTAACTCCCCTGGGTGGGAAAAAGCGTTAAATAGTGAGCATACCAGGTTGGCCCATGGCGCAAAGTTTGAGACAGAGACCCCGGACCAAAGGCTTGCGAGCGTAACTCACTGTATTGATGCCTCTAAACAGGTAATTGAGGAAAAAATGAAAAAAGAGGTGAAAGGCTTTTGCTTTCCTTTTGGGATCGGGAGCCCTGAAACTGAGGCGATAGCTCAAAAGGGGGGGTATAGCCTTGCATATTATGGAGTTAGGCCCAATTTCAACACAGGAAAAGCGGGGGAGTTTACAACATTACGTCGTGTGACCAGACTCAAAGATGACTACCTCTTTCGCCTTCCGGGGGAAAATCGGAAATCGCTAATGAAAATATTTTACGAGAAGGCGGAGCGACGAGTTGCTAACCTATTGTATGATAAGGGAAATATTCGATAACTTTGGTTTTAGCCTCATTGTGACGGAGAATGTAATTTAAGGATTTGCGTATATCTCAATATTGAATTAAACTGTACAGAGGAGCCTGAAAAAAGGAAATGGATATGGATATCACCGGTAGCATAGCCAACGGTACGTTCTATCTTTCGGAAGAGTTGGAGGGGAAATACCTCACGTTTACTCTAGGAAAGGAGGATTACGGCTTTGAAATAAAAAAGGTTAAAGAAATTATTGGAATAATGGATGTAACCAGGGTTCCGAAGACACCCAAGTTTTTGAAAGGCGTGATCAACCTCAGGGGAAAGGTGGTTCCCATTATCGATCTTCGATACAAATTCCGAATGCAACAGATTGATTATACAAAGGAAACATGTATTGTCGTGGTCGAGACGGATGAGATGGTGGTGGGAGTGGTAGTCGATTCAGTTTCAGAAGTCATTGATATTGACATAGATGAAATAGAATCCACCCCGGCCTTCGGCCATGAGATCGACATCAGATATATTCTAGGAATGGCGAAGGTTAATGATGAGGTTAAGATACTGATTAATATAGATAAAGTGCTTTCAATGGACGAGATGGCCCTGGCCTCGATCAACCCCTAATGGTTCCATTGTCCTTGCGCTAGGCTGTTAGCCGTTTCCTGATTGCCTTATATGCTTGTAAACAAAAGGTATAGCAGCCATTTTATTCCTATTTCTCTAATTATCAGAAATTAGCGATTCCAAAAACTACTTCCAGGCCTCTAGTTACTTCATTCTTCTTAAATCACCTGGCTATTGATCTATATGAATCTTCAAACCGGATCAAGATCAAATGGGGGAGAATGAGGCCTTTCCAGATTTTATGTAAATTATATTCACCTCCTTGTTCATTAATTGCTAATATACCGGACATGTATGTCTGAAAATCTATTTTATTTCTATTATGTACATGGAGTCCTTGAATTACAAAAATAGCAAATCTGTGAATCATCATACGTCATTGTATTATTGTCTATTATTACTAGCCTGAGCTTTGGTGAATTTCCCGACACAAAAGAAGCATACTTTCGATGAATAGCCGCCTCAGGGTGATTTTGTAACGACCTAGTTATGTTTATCAAAGGTTCTCCGCTTTGAACACTATAACTTGCTTATTGAACCCTTATTTTCCTGACTGAATATATGTTTGAAATCATCGTATTAATCGTAAATTATGAGAATACTGATATTCCGTGATCTGTTTTCAATGATCTCCTGGCTGGCAGGGGGTGAGCGTAAATAACCTCCATGAGGCCCATGCCCTCTGATTGGTTATGATTGGGAAAGTATCGCCGATTAACTTTCTTATCTTTCCCGGTCAGCGGCCAAAATAGCTACCCGGAGGTATGCTTTTTTCCAGGAGGGGAAAGCGCCTGGCCTGATCAGGAGTTGCCGCCAGGAGTCACACAGAGATAGGCGCATACAACCTGTCATTGGGAATGACCGCCGAGCCATTCAAAAACAGAAAAAGTCATGCTCGCATCCATCGGCTCGTTATCTGTATACAAACTGTCACCAGGAAATAGTTTAACAGATAGAAGTATATATAGGCTGATAAAACAATCACATACGCAATGCATTGGAGGACAATTCGAGCATGGAAGTTCCAAGAAACCAATCGAAACCAAATCCAGCAGGCCTCGATCACTCCTCCTCTTTTCGGGTCCCCATCCACATATCCATTCTCGGTTTGCCCCCGTCGCTAGAGAAAAGGATATAGGACATCTGTTTCAGCGAAATATAATCTGGAGTTCTGTCGAATTTAGAGGTCTGGACTATCCTGCTTCGCCAGGTTCCGGCGTTGAGATACATCACTTCTCTATGGCTACGCACATCAAGTGGTTTTTGTGTCGGCTCATGGGTGTGACCATACACCACATATTTCGCTTCCGGCTTACCGTAACGAGCCTCTTGGAATGCCCCATTTTCCAGACCCGAGTCTCCAAAGTCACTTCGGGAATTGAAGAAGCTCAACAGTAACCCGGTGTCCAGCTTTGTAAGAATTTCGCCGGTAAGCCATCGCAGCCAAGGGTGGGTGGCGGCTCGCGCCAGATCGTCCAGCCGCGTATCCGAGCTTTCCCATGTCCGGAAGAATTCCACTGACAAGATCTCTCTCGCCACATTGTCGAAAGCCCGGTCCAGAGCCTTTTGTGCAACTTTTGTATTTTCTTCCCGCACCTTATAATAGAGCCACTCCATTGCCGAATTCAGGGGGCGCAGGTTATCCAGGTCCTCCAGCTGTTTCACCAGTTTCGCTCTGGTTCTCGGCTTCAGCCCGCTTTGGCTCTTCACTTCCCAGGGGAGGCGGACGGCGAACTCGGTGGCCAGGATATCCCCGATACACAGCTGCATATGGCTGGTCCTGTTCATGCTCCCCACCCGGCTGTAGTTGAACGGGTCGTGTTCATGCCCGTGCCGGGCGAAAACATGGAATTCCTCATCATAATATTCGTGGTCGAACCAGTTGTCATCCCCTGGCAATCCCAGAATCCGTTTCACCTCCCGGCAGACGGAAGGGTAGAGATTGGCCATCCTGTCGTGATTTCCTGGGAGATACACCACCTCCACCGGGATGTCGATATCGGCGCCTTGGGCCACAAGATGGGGAAAGGTCCGGAAAAACTCCAGGGCGTTCCAGTTCACCTCCAGGATGGAGCCTTTCGCGACATCTCCCCTCTGGCCAGAGTCGGGGAACCTGCCCAATATCTCCAGGAGCTTGGTTTCGGTGGCCGATGGACGGCCCGACTGCGTGGCCTTGGGCAGGGACTCATACTTTGTTACATCCGCTCTTCCCGTGGCGCCCCAGGGGCGGTCCTCCATATCAAATCTGGTCCCGTCGGCGTTTTCGAACCATTTGGTGGATCTGGCCAGCTCAAAAATATCACCCAAAAGAAGTAACGTCACCCTGCCGGTTGGATTGCTCTTTATGTTGGAAATGATGTTCCGCATGAATACCTGGGTGAACGCCTTGGCACGGACATTGTGGTCCCCGGCGGTCCCATCGGAAAAGTGCAGATCGGAAATTATTATCAGCATGCCCCCCCCTGGACGATAGCGGATTGTCTATATTGTGAATTATAAACAATCGCCGCAAGTCTGGCAGGAAAAGTGACGACGGAGCGGGAACCGAGATGATAAGGAAGGGCAATCTCCACCAACGCATTGCTCCATTCCTTTCCAGGTTCGCCCACCGATGGCTGGCGCGGTAGTGCTCCGCATGATATCGATATTGATTCAGCATTGCCAATGACAGAAGATACAATTGTACTTATGGCTCTAATGGTTGCACTTCATGCGGAGGGAATGATTTGCTGGAAGCGATTAAACAGGGGGATGCTACTGACGGTTCTGTCGCCCAACGCATCGACTACGACGAATTCGGAAATATCACGCAGGACACACAACTCACTAAACGTTACATTGGAGAAGGAGACTATGAAAATTCCAAGACAGCAGTACACCGCCGAGTGCAAAGAGTCGACGGTGGAAGAGAGCGGAGCGGATATCGTGGCCACCTCCTGCCCCTCTGCCAGCTGCAACTTGCCGACGCGATGGCCAGAGCGGGGCTGGATGTCCCTGTGATGAGCACGGCTGATCTGGTGGCGTTGGCCACGAGTGGCTGGGCCACGGGAGAAACGGAAGCGGGCTAGAACCGGGGATCGACTGTAGGCTCGGCAGGAGCGAGTGTCAGGTGAATGCTATCACTGTGCAAGTATGCTGTCATGGCCGCAGCCCTGCCTAAATGAAGAAACTGTAATTCTTATATGTTTGTTACCCTTCAAGTATTACAATAATGAAGCAATAGCAACAGGAGGGCGGACTTTGCCAGAAAAATCAGATTCGATTATGTTCAAGCGATATTCGGAAGCAATTTTACTTACAACCCTTACTGCAATCATGTATATCTTTGCTTTTTGTTATGAATCAGGTTTCTTAAATGACCCTGTAAATAATTCTGTGTAACTGCCCGATTACACTTTTTCCGGCATCCTGTCGGCGAACTCGATCATGAACCGGTTCAGCGCCGGTTTCCAGTTTCTGATCGGCATGGTCCACTTTC
>JAOUNV010000131.1 GCA_029880775.1 Nitrospinota bacterium
GCCAGCTTTTTTGGGAAGGTCTCGGTCACGTCCAGAATAAACGCCGGCTTGACGTGGAGCCTTAAGTGGGAGGCCAGGTATCCGAAGACCCTGGAGGGGTAGAACGGCTCGCCGTGCATATTGGTTCTTGTCAGCTTAGCGTCGAACCTGGCTTTGAGCGCCACCTGGCTGCCGGTAATATGATCCGGGTGGGCGTCGGCGCCTTTTTGTATGAACAGCAGCCTTGGTTTGAGCATCCTGTAGATTTGCGCCACCTTGTGCCGAGCCTCCACCGTGTCCGCAAGCTCCCGGTTTGGCAGGTCCAGCGTGATCCTCTGGCAAGCGCCCAGGATCTCCGCAGACATGACAGACTCCTTTTCTCTGGTTTCCGGGTTGCCGAAAGGTGTGGGCTCGCCGTTGGTCAGGTCCAGAAAACCCACCTTGAGTCCCTTCTGGGCCAGCATGGCCGCAGAAGCTCCGAACCCAATTTCTATATCGTCCGGGTGGGCTCCCACGACGAGGATATCGACCATCGCTTCACCTCCTTTTCCAAAACTCCCATATAGTATGCACGCCTTTGGACCGGATCGTCCATCCCTCCGCCAAAAGTCCTGTCCAGATTCTTGTATATACGGGGCACCGGAGTTTCCTCCACAGCCAGCTTGAAATATGCCGCCTGGACCCAGAACTGCAAAGGCATGGCGTAGCCCGGTTCATCCAGCCGCAGCTTTTTCAGGGCCTCAACCTTGTAGCATTTGAACCCGCAGAATGAATCTGTAAGCTTATATCCGGTGATGCTGTTCACGGCGGCGGTGATGGCGATGTTGATTTTTCTTCTGTGCTCCGGGGGTATGTCCTGCCCCTCCCTTTCCTCCAGGTATCGGCTGCCAGAAAGGACATCCAGCTCCCCAATATTCTGGAACATGTCCGGTATCATGGCCGGCTCGTGCTGTTCGTCGCAGTCTATGGTGATTGCCAGTCTATATTTTTTTTCTATGGCTCTGGCAAATCCGTCTATGAGCGCCTGGCCGTAGCCCAGGTTGGCCGGGCGATGGATGACATCGATCTCGGGAAAGCTGCCCAGTATGGCGCCGGAGCCGTCGGTGGAGCCATCGTCAACAGCGATCAGCGGTCCCTTGTGGAACTCGCGAATCTTCGCCAGCACTCCTGGCAGGGTGGCGGCTTCGTTGAAAACCGGGATGATAACTGCATTGACCATATGTTAATGATAGCTTACCATCGGGGAGGATGGAGGTAAAAGACGCGCCAGATTATTCGTCGAAGGACACCTCCACCTCGAAGCTGTGGCCGTCAACTTTGAAGGGGATGGCCAAGACAGGCCCGCTGGTGACGCTTTCGATCTCGTGTCCGGCGCCTTTTATCACGGTGGGAAGCCCAGCCTCGAACACAAATCCCAATTCGTTGAATCTGCGCCTGGAGTCACCGCTTATCATATTGGTCAGCTCTCCCACGGCGTCGGAGACATCCTGGTCTACAGTTGTGTACTCCATACCCAGCATGGCGCCCACTATTTTGCATATGGCTGGTGTGGAAAAGGAGATAATGATGACACCTTTTTTTTCTCCGGCAAGCCCTATCACACCGGAGATATCCCCCGTGGCCTTCTTTCCTGCTTTCAGGAAGGCTTCGCCCGGCTCCGGGTTGATCATGGCCATGGTGGATATGACGTTTATCGCCGCGTCTTTCACCGGGTCAATCATTTTAGTATCCATTGTATCTCCTTTGGTTTCATAGCTTACTTGAAAGCTCCTATTTGTTCAATCCTATCCAGGGCCGAGGTGACCAACTCCACGAATACCTCTCTTTGCTCCTTGTCGAACTTGTACAAAAGATCCGCTGCGATTCTGTCCGGGATGCGGTCCATAAGGCCGGCCAGCGCGTCCCCTCGGTCCGCCAGGGAAATCCATGTTTTTCGCTTATCAGTGGCGTCCGGCTCCCTGGCGAACACCCCCTTTTTCACAAGGTTGTTCACTGTCCACGTGGTGGAGCTAGGCGGCATGGAAAGCGCCTCGCCGATGTGGCCTATGGTCATTCGCTCGGATGCGGCGACAAGTTTTAACGCCTTGCGCTCTGTGTGGCTCAGCTCCTTGGCCAGAAGGGGCAGGGTGGATTCGATCTTTTGGTATCTGTCTATAATCAGATCCACAAGTCGCTTTACAGCCTCAGCGTCTTTCACTTGTCATCTCCACAGCTTATGGCGTTCCCCCTCATAGTGGCTTTCAGCTTTCCTTGTGAAGTTCCAGCACCTGGGCCTTCATCTCCACAGATTCCTCCTCGGCAAGACCCATTCTCTCCGCCATTCCCATGAGAGTGAGGGAGCCGAGCCCATCCTCCATCGACTTGCTGACATCACCGAACAGCTTTTCTACGTTTTCCCGGTCAGGATCCATAGGCTCCGGCGCGGCGGTGAGCATTTCACCGTTTAAATTGGCCATCACTTCCGCCACTTTCACATGTTCCAGCGGCCGTTTGACTAAAAACTTTTCCCCACCCGCGTCCAGAAACACGATCATGTCGAGCTTTTGCAGTTTCCGCAATATTTCACCATAAAACTCGCTGGTGATCTCCAGCTTCTGCTGTACGGCGAATGGATCCAGCGGGCCCTTGTCGGCTATATACGCGCGAGCCGCGTCCAGCAGTATCCTGACCGCGTAATAGTGGGAGTATTTGCGCCGGTCGAACCCCTCCTTCTTTTTCGACTTCACTTCCTTTGGGTATTGGATGGCGTACGCGATGACCGAGCCACCCAGGACGATGAGCCATGTCACGTATAGCCAGAACAAAAAGATGGGGATAATGGCCAGGCCACCATATACATCCTTGTAGCTGGCCCACTCCCGCAAGTACCAGTTAAAGACCAGCTTGGCTGTCTCAAAGAGAACACTGGCGATGACAGCGCCCCAGATGGCGGGACGGAAACGGACGTTGGTGTTCGGGATTAGCCGATAGATCAATAGAAAGGCGGTGGCGGTGAGCAGGAAAGGGGTTCCCTTTAGCAGGAAGCCCTGATCATATCTATACTCAGCATAGGAGGGGCTGGCCGCCAGCGCCTGGACTTTTGCCGTCAGGTATATGGAGCCTGCGATAAGAAATGGAGTTAACGTGACCGTGAACCAGTATACGACGAACTGGTTAATCGGGGGCCTCGGCTTATCCACCTTCCAGATCATGTTAAAAGCTGATTCTATTATCGACAAGACCCAGATAACCAGGGCGATCAGGAACAGCAAACCGAGTACCGAGACAGGCGCAGCGTTGGTCTTGAAGGTCTCAAAACTATTTTTCACTGAATCAGCCAGTGCTTGGTTTGGCGGTAGAAATTGATCGAAAAAGAACTCCAGTGCTGTTTCACTGGTGACTTTTATCTCTTGCCCATCGGTTCCTGAAATAGAATCAGCAAGGTTGACTGACGACAAAATGGATAAAGAAACAGCCAGAAGCGGCGCCAAGGTTAAAAGAGTAGTGTATGCCAGCGATGCGGCGAAAGTGGGGCAATTGTCCCACCAGAATTTTTCGGCGATCTCCAGGCTGATCTTTACCCTCCATGCGAACCACCTGATGGCCCAGTTGGAGCTTTCCTCCAGGTTGGTATTCAGGGTTTCGATCGATCTGGCGTAGAAACTCTTTCCGTCAGGCTTTCCGCCTTCAATCTGTGCTGTGGTTGTGGTATCCGACATACCATTTGCCTCCTAGGTTTGGACGCGATTGGAGGCGCCGAGCGGATTCGAACCGCTGAATAAAGGTTTTGCAGACCTCTGCCTTACCACTTGGCTACGGCGCCTTGGAAAAATCATGGAAAATGGACCCAAAACTTGTTCAATATTTGATGATAACACGAAAAACAGATTTTGCACCCGTGTAAGCGCATATAGGTCAATGAATTGTCCCCTCCTGCTGTGAGGCCGGAGCGCCGGGGCTGAAATGCGGGTACAGTTGCTTACTTGGGGATCTCGGCCTTAAGAGACTCCAGGCCCCTTTGCGCCTTTGCGTTCCCCTGTTTGGCGGCCAGGTTGAACCATTTGATGGCAAGGGCCATGTTCTTTTCCGTCCCCGTTCCGTTGGCGTACATCAGCCCCAGGCTGTATTGGGCCGAGGCCAGCCCTTGATTGGCGGCTTTGGAATACCAGTGCATCGCTTTGGGTAAGCTGCGCTCCACCCCCCTGCCGCTGGCGTACATGGAGGCGACATATTCCTGGGCCTTCGGGTTCCCTTTGTTGGCCAGGGGGTGAAACAGCGTGAACGCCTTTTTGTAATCCCCTCTCTTCGCGGCCCGCAGTCCTGTCTCCAGGGCGCCTGTTTCCACAGCTTTCAGGATATCGACGATCTCATGGCTCCCCATCTGCCAGGCCAGCATACGGGCGGTCTTGCCGTCTTTGCCCTTGGCCTTCACATCAGCCCCACGACGTACCAGCAGATGGGCCATTTCCACGTTTCCCCTGGAGGAGGCGATCATGAGGGGAGTAACCCCCATCTGCCCATCACGAGCGTTTATATCCGCGCCCTTGATCACCAGGAGCTTGGCCACATCCGTGTGACCGGCCAGCAAGGCGGCCATCAGCGGGGTGGCGCCCTTCAGATCCCTGGCGTTCACATCGGCGCCTTGATCGATCAAAAGTTGGGAGGTTTCCAGCTGACCGGAGCCCGCCGCCGCGATCAGCGCGGGCCTGTTATAAAAATCCTCCTTGGTATTCGGGTTGGCGCCATTTTTCATCAAGTACCCGGCCATTTTACTTTCGCCCATGGCTGTGGCGATCATCAGGGCGGTCAATCCGTTGGCGTTTTTCAGGTTCACGTCAGCCCCCCTCTCCACCAGCTTTACCACCAGATCATAATACTGATGGCGGACGGCGGCCATCAGAACCGAGGCGCCCCGGCGGCTGTCTTGCACATCCATGTCCGCCCCCTTATCCACCATCAGGCCCGCCAACGCCAGTTGCCTCGATTTCACCGCATACCACAGCGCTGTGGCGCCAGACACGTTATCCCGGGAGTCCAGGTCGGCTCCTTTCTCCACAAGTATTCGGGCGATTTTGAAATTGCCACGCATCATGGCGTCCACCAAGGCTGTCCTCTGGTATCTGCGCTCCGCCACGTTCATGTCGGCGCCCTGATCTATCAGGTACTCTGCGGTGATATTCTGGTCGCTCACCGCAGCGGCGAAGAGCGCTGTGAGGCCATACATGCCGTCGGTGGCGTTGATGTCCGCCCCATGTTTGAGCAATACTTTCACGGTGTCCAGGGCGCCACTCTCGGCTGCGGCTATCAGCGCTGTTTTCCCGGTGACATCCCCCCTGGAGTTCGGGTTGGCCCCATCCCGAAGTAGCTTTTCCACAGACCTGGCGTCCCCCTCTCTGGCTGCGGCCAGCAACGCGGCCCCGTCTGGCGTGGATAGTTCAACTTTGGAAAGATCTGTTCCCTCATCCATTCTGGGATTCGCTTCCGCGAATTCTTCATGGGTGGGCATATGGAATGGATTGCCGGAGGCGCAGCCGGTGATGGTCGGCGCTATGAAGATAAGAGTATATAGACAAGCGCTTTTTATTATTTTGCCCACCGGCTCCTCCTTAGTGTCAACACCAACGTTAAGCGCCCATTATACCACGAGATTTAGCATGATTGACTTTTCCACCCCACCCATGTAGATTGCATTCTAATTTGCTTCAGGCCGGTAACTTCCCTTTTCCTCAACGAGTTATATACGTCGGATCGCTTAAGGATCGTTTCATGTTCAAACGAATCGTAAAGGCCCTGCTAAACGCGGTTATCGCGCTCTATGTCGCGGTCGTGGTCTATTATCTCGCTTTCGGCCCAGACAGGTTCACACTGCTTGGTATCAAAATTGTCATCGAGGATCTGTTCAATCCGGCGATCATTCTCATTTTCGCGGGGGGGCTGCGCGGCTTGCTGGCTGTCACCTGGAACAAAAAAGCCATCTTCGACGCGATCATCATATCGATATCCACAGTGATGGCCCTGGGCGCCATGGAAGCCTTCTACCGGATCAGATATCCGGACGACATGAACCCACCCAGGTTTACATATAACGATTTCGCAAAGACCAGAGACGGCGACAGAGGCCCCTACTCCGATGGACCAAAGAAACCTGGTGTACAAAGGATCATGGTGCAAGGGGATTCGATCACCTATGGCGTGGCGGTGACAAACTACAAGGATCTGTATCCCTACAAGCTGCTGGGCATTCTGAACAGGGACGGGGGTGGGTACGATATGCAGGTGTGGGCGGGCGGCGGGATGCAGATCGATTACCA
>JAOUNV010000132.1 GCA_029880775.1 Nitrospinota bacterium
CTTTGGCGAGGATGAGCGGAACCTGGGAATCTATATGATGGACATACCACGCAAGCCCCACCCGGGGGAGGTGGCGGAATAATGCCGTTGGGTAAAAGGATTTTCGACCTGGCGCTGGCGCTGGCCATTGCGCCATTTTGCGCGGTGGCGCTGCTGGGGGCGGTGATGGCAGTCAAGCTCACTTCCCGCGGCCCGGCGCTGCATATGTCCCCCAGGGTGGGCCGAGAGAAGGTGATATTCAATATGCCGAAGCTGCGCACCATGCGGATGGACACTCCCCATGTCGCCACGCACCTGTTGGACGACCCCGCAAACTGGCTCACTCCCGTGGGGGCTCTCCTGCGGAAAACCAGCCTGGATGAGCTGCCCCAGCTGTATAGTGTGATGGTGGGGGAGATGAGCTTTGTAGGGCCCAGACCCGCGCTTTTTAATCAGGACGACCTGGTGGCCCTGCGAGAGGAGAAGGGGGTCAACGCCCTGGCGCCGGGGATCACCGGCTGGGCGCAGATCAACGGCAGGGACGAGATTTCCATCCCGGACAAAGTAGCCCTGGACGAGCATTACCTGCGAAATCAGTCACTCTGGCTGGATATAAAAATCCTCTTCATGACAATCACCAGTGTCCTCTTCGCCAGGGGAGTGCGGCACTAGGCCGGGCTCGGGCGGGAAGTTAGGCGCTTGTGATCTTTCATTTCAAGAAGATGAAATTAGTTTGTCAGCTTGGGGGGGTTCCCCTCGCAAGGGTCCGTGAACTGCCCTTTAAATCACCCGCGTGAATCCACTCGATACCGCGCAGGTGATTAGGCATAGTATCCACCAATCCAATTTAATGCTTGTGCTCTGTTCTGGCAACCAGTCCATGACTCGGCTACAATCTTTTCTCATTCATTCAACACCACATTTTTTCCATAACATCGCCGAACAGATAATTTCTGTTTTGAGCGGAAACGAGAGCGAAATACATGTCTTCTCTTGAGTAATCGATTTCTCGAAGACGGATAGAACAGCGGTGATGATCAGTCGGGATTGATAACATAGTTTGACTAGAGACGGGTAATGACATTACTTGTTTTCAATCCATTCTATAAATTTATCCCAATTAACTCTCTTTCCATTATTGTCATGAACTCCAAACTCTACTCCTTTGTTCTTCACTTCCATGCTCACGGAAAGATCCTTGATTGAAACTTTCATTTTCGCGCTCCTATTTAGACCGTCAACGGCAACCCACCAATGACCACTAATTGTAACACGATTAGTTATACTCAGATGCGTATCCAAATATTCTTGCATTCCAATAGTGGTCCATACTCTCAAAACAAATAATCGACGCTCAAAGCTTCACTGCGGAGCAGAACATCAGGTTGGATAACAGGCTAGCTCACCACTATTCCATCCACGCTTCTTCAAACCCCTTCAGTTCCAGATCCCATTGGGCGATATACAGCCTTCCGGCCAGTTCATCGGAGCCGACAAAAGCCGCCAGCCTGGCCGCGTCCTTTTCCGTAGTCACCAGCCCAGCGGCGCCGACCCTTTTAGCCTCCCTGTGGATTCGCGCCATGTCGTCCGCCGTGTATGGGTGATGATCCGGGAAGGGTAACAGCGCTCCCACCGCCGTGCTCCGCTCCTCCAGCGACCTTTGGAACCCGCCAGGGTGAGCTATTCCGCAGAACGCCAACACGGGGCCAGGGATTGAGTCCACGCTTTTCCCGCTGGGAGTCACGAACCCGGATATGGCGCCCCTGGCCCAGGCCACGGGGATATCCTTATCGGCGAGGCGTTTGATTTCATCCGTATATTCCCCAACCAGCCTCTCCTCGTCCTGATAACGAATCATCACCACCGCCACAGAAGCCCGGGCCAGGCTCTGCGTTGGCTCGCGAAGGTAACCCAGGGGAAACAGCTTGCGGCGGGCAGGGTCCAGGCTATGCTTGTCCACCAACACTATGTCGACATCACGATGGAGCGCGCGGTGAGAGAATCCATCATCGAGCACGATCACTTCCACGCCAAACTTATCCACCAAGGTGGCGGCGCCCTCCGCCCGACGGGGAGCGGTGACCACGGGGACGCCAGGCAGCTTGCCCGCCATCATGTACGCCTCGTCGGCGGAGTATGGTGGGGGCTGGCACAGCGTAGCCCCGTCGGAGACCACCAGCACATCTTCATTGGCCTGTTGGCCATATCCTCGGGAGAGGATTCCCACTTTTTTATTTGGGGAGATCGACCTGGCGATATGAATAGCCAGCGGAGTTTTACCAGCCCCGCCCAGAGTGAGCCCCCCCACGCTTATCACCTGGCATGAGGCGCGAAACGGCATGGCGAAGCCTGCGTCGTACATCTGGTTTTTCAGAAACAAACCTGCGGAGTATACTCCCCGGGCCGCGCCGAGGGGGATGCGCAACGCCCCCGGCGGCTCTTCGCCGAGCATGATCCGCTCCACGCGGGCGACCAAACCGCCAGAGGAGAAAGTCATCGTTTCGCCGCTTCCTCGATAATCATCCTGGTGGCGGGGGGGAGGTATATATTTTCCAGGTCCATTTGGGAAAGAACCGTGGCGATGACCCCGGCCCGCTGAACGGGACCAAGCCTTTTATCCACCAGCAGCAGCCGACGATCTTGCAGCCAGCACACTCCAGAACTGATGGTCATCTCCTCGTCCTCCAGGTTGCTGTATCTGATCTCCAGCCCTGCCCTTCCGGCCGCGTCCTCCAGGCTCAGCAGGGTCAGCGCGGCGGCGGAATGAACGCGTTGCTTCCCCTTTATTCCCGCAGCCCGCCTGCCGGTCATCTTCCCCTCGTCCATCGGTGAAAAACCCGTGCAGGGGCTTGCCCCCCACACAGGATCACCAGTGTGGCGTCTTTGCCAGGCCTGGGTGGGATGTTGAGTCCATCCCGGTCATAAAGCGCTGAGCATGACATCATTTTATGGATACGCGTCCTTTCCTGGCCGACCCCGCCGGGGCAGGCCAAGCCGAGGTTACAGGCCGCGCCCCAACGCCGGGGCCATGCGTATTACCTGGCGCCAGGCAGCCTCATCGTCCCTGATGCTGGGCGCCTTATTGCTCTACTGCCATCGGATGCGCTCTCATCACCTCGGCCTGTTGTTCGCTGGTAATGTCCTGCACCACAGGACCGGCCGCCCAGAACATCAGATACTGCCCGTCCAGCTCCATGCATTCCAGCGGGGAGACCAGCCCATCGTTATTTCTATCATTTTCCCATGCCGGACATCTCGGAGTGTCGTCCAGGAAATCAAATTCCATCCCATCCCTTTCGGTGGTGTGATACAGGCCCAGGTAATGATCGACCTCATGGGCCATGGTGAAGCCCTGCAGTTCCAGCTCCGAGGAACTCATCTGGCTCAGGCCCCCGAACGTGTTGAGCAATATTCCGGAGAACGCGGTTCCCTTCTCCACCGGCCCAGGGATGCCTCCGGCGATGCCCAGAATGCCTAGCGCCCCCTGATAGTTGATCGATTTTACCAAAAAGATATCCAGGTTCAGGTTTGGCGTGTTCGCCGACCATGAGAAAAGCTCTTCCATGTCGTCGGGCCATCCGTTTCCGTTTTCGTCCCTTTCCAGATCGACATTGGTGAGCCGTTGGGCGTCCGCGCCGGTGTACACCCGCACCTGGATATCGCCAATATCGAATCTCGACTCCTGGTACACCATTCTGGCGTAGCTCACCATGTTATCGACCCTCGCCCGGGCATCGGCGCTGTTTCCCGCCATATCGATCAAGTGGAAGTTCAGGCCGACCTTATGGATCGGCGGTTCTTTTTTCTCCTTTTCGCACCCCCCCATAAACAACACAAGCCCAAGAGCCAGGGCCATGGGGGGCGCAAATAAATAAGACGCCCGGATAATATGGCGTAACAAATACATTAAGACCTCCATTAACGGAAATATGTGTTCATGACGAACGGGTTATTCTTCTTCTCATACCCTGCTGTCGTCGGGTCCCCATGACCCGGATATAGCACAGTGTCGTCCGGGAGCGTCAGCAGCCTCTCTCGAATTGACTTCAATAACGTATCGTGGTTTCCTCCGGGCAAGTCGCTGCGCCCGATGGACATCCTGAATATGGTGTCACCGGAAATCACAAATTCATCGTGATGGAAACACGCCCCTCCCGGTGAGTGGCCAGGCGTGTGGATAACCTTGAACGAAATGCAATCGCAAACTTTTACCAGGTCCCCTTCCTCCAGTAGAGTGTCCGGCTCCGGCGAGGGGGAAAGCCCCAGATAGCCGGCCATGTCCGTCATCTCCTGATGGGTCAGCAGCTCTCTGTCCATCCTGTGGATGGACAGGGGAGCCCCGGTGGCCTTTTTTAGCTTCAGGTTGGCCCCTGTGTGATCCGCGTGTCCATGGGTGTTGATTATATGGGCCACCTGCCATTGCAACTTACTGAGTAAATCCAAAATCCTGCCGCCCGAATCTCCCGGATCGAACACAGCGCATACTTGGTGCTCCGGGCATCCTACGATGTAACAGTTTACATCCAGGGGCCCCAGGCAGAGCGTCTCAACTTTCGCAGTCACTTGTTTCTCCAGAGTTGGTATGAATCAAGACCAACAACTCTACAATATTCGATTCATGCTGAACTTGGTATTCTATCTGGTATGGCGATAAAACAGAATGAAAATAATAGCGCAGCCATATGGCATGCAAAGCTGCTATGGGTTAAGATGGGTGCTGCGGGATTGATTCGGGAGTCTTGTTATAATCCGCGCCCGAGCCATGAAAATTAACCTCAGATGCAGCAAAACAGGATGAAGGACAGCCAGCCAAGATTGCCTCCAGGCCAGTTTCTTACCGGGAAATTCCCCGTTCTACATGAAGGAGATGTCCCTGGATTTGACAGGGACAGCTGGGGGTTTCGGTTTTTCGGGCTGGTGGAAAAAGAGCGGACCCTTGATTTCGAGGAATTTTCAGGCCTGCCCAGGGCTTCCGTAAAGGCGGATTTTCATTGTGTAACCACCTGGTCCAGATATGACAACCTGTGGGAAGGCGTACTGGCCCGGACCATAGCAGGCCTGGCGCGCCCCAGGCCGAAAGCCAAATATGCGCTCATACACTGCGAGCAGGGGTACACCACCAACCTGCCGCTGGAAGACTTTTTGCGCGAGGATGTAATATTCGCTTTAAAATGGGAGGGGTCGGATCTCACCGCTGAGCATGGATATCCGTTGCGGCTGGTGGTCCCCCACCTTTACGCCTGGAAGTCGGCCAAGTGGGTGAGAGGAGTTGAGTTTCTACAAGAAAACGTCCGGGGTTTTTGGGAGAGCAGAGGGTATCATAACAATGGCGACCCTTGGCGCGAGGAGCGTTATTCCTCTCAGGAATAGACAACAATGCTAATTACAGGAGATTGTTCATGACCTACGATTGCGTAATCATAGGCGGAGGGCCTGGCGGGATTTGCGCCGGGATATACGCCATCCGGGCCGGAATGAAAACTATTCTGGTGGAAAAGCTGGGCGTCGGCGGCCAGATCGCCGTGTCGGACATTATAGAAAATTATCCGGGATTCCCTTCCGTCTCCGGCCCGGAGCTGATGGCCCAATTTGAGAAACACGCCGAATCTGTGGGGCTGGAAATCAAATTCGAGGATGTGACCAAAATAGATGTGGAGGGCGACCTGCGCATCCTGCGAACAGGCTCCGGCAATGACATCCAGACCAAAACGGTGATCATCTGCTCCGGCGCCAAACCCAAACGGCTGGGTTTCGCTGGCGAAGAAGAGTTCGTGGGGCGGGGTGTGTCCAACTGCGCCACATGCGATGGCGCATTTTATCGGGGCAAGCCTGTGGCGGTGATCGGCGGCGGGGACACGGCCGTGAAGGAGTCGATCTACCTCTCCCGGCTGGTGGATAAGGTATACCATGTGCACCGCAGAGACCGGCTCCGCGCCGAAAAAGTGCTTATAGACAGGATCATGGCCAGACCGAATATCGAGTTTTTGTGGAAGCACACGTCCAGGCAGGTGCTAGGCGACGAGAGCGGAGTCACGGGCCTGAAGGTGGCGGATGAAAGCGGAGCCGAAAAGGATCTGAAGCTGGACGGGATCTTCGTTTTCGTAGGGATCGAGCCATACACCGGATTTATAGAGTGCCAGAAGGACGCTCAGGGCTTCATAATCACAAACGAAAAGATGGAGACCTCAATACCGGGTGTTTTCGCGGCGGGGGATTGCAGAGTCACACCGTTGCGCCAGGTGGCCACCGCCGTGGGAGACGCTTCCATCGCGGCCACAG
>JAOUNV010000133.1 GCA_029880775.1 Nitrospinota bacterium
AGCCACTGACTTTTGGCGCCGTTCCCAGCGCCTGGACCACACTCGCGGAGACCTGCGTCGGAACATGGCCCAGCCTTTGCAAAACAGCAGGTACCACTCCCTCCGGCTGCTCCACCAGCGCGTAGAGCAGATGAAGCGGGCTCACCGCCTGGTGGTTCAAGCGGTTGGCAAGAGAGATCGCCTCCTGCACAGCCTGGGCGGCCTTGGATGTATATTTATTGAAATCCATTTATATTACTCTCACTCAATAGTACACTTTTGTTATAAGACCATGCCGCCAGATGTCAAGAAGCGTCGGCCATGCTGCGGAGCCAATGTC
The DNA here is from genome assembly GCA_029880775.1 of Nitrospinota bacterium. GTDB lineage: Bacteria > Nitrospinota_A > UBA7883 > UBA7883 > UBA7883 > JAOUMU01. Next base: position 320 of record JAOUNV010000133.1, read on the forward strand.
TCAGTTCGTATATTACCGGGGACAACCATCAAATTCCATACGGCTGGGAAAGTCTGCGCCGTGAATTTACGCCGTGCTGCTTTCCCTCTTTAAATTAAGTTTAAAGAGGGCTAGAATGTATGCTTGGGTTTTTGTAAAATCATTCCATCGCTATACCGCAGCCAGGGGGATTGGGCTTATGAGTATCATGCCCGGAAGAAAGAGCGCCATCGAATGGTCGGAAGAATTCAGCGTGGGGATCGCCAGGTTCGACGATCAGCATAAGGAAATCATCCGGCTTATTAACGACCTGTACGATTCCTTGGCGCATAAGGACGATGAATCGAGGGATCGCATGGCAAACATCGCCGAGCGCCTGTGCAACTATACATACACGCACTTTCTGGAAGAAGAGGTGGAGATGTACCGGCACCACTACCCCCAATATGAATCTCACAAGGAGAACCACGACAAGCTGACCAGCATGGCGCGTGATTTTATGGTTCGGATCCAGGCCAGCGACGCCGGGCTGAAAAAAATCTGCATAGAGCTGATCGCCACCCTCAGCGCATGGCTGAAGATCCATATCAAGGAAACGGACAAGCGATACACCAGCTTCCTGGTGGGAAAAGTGACAGGATAAGCCTTTGTCTGCGTTCCGGAGGCTCCAATATTTTGTTTATTAGGTTCGCAAAAAGCTCCTTATCTGCTACCATACCCTGATTCGATGGTCGCCCGGCTGGGCCGGTGGCCAGACTGGGCCAAAGCTGCTCCACGAATGTAGAACCGTCTGAAATAGACCTGGGGAATAAATGGAATCCACAAGAATTTGTGATCATTGCAACAAGGAGATCACACTGGCTGACGATCTTCCTCCAGACCAGGACACCTTCGTCTGCCCATCGTGTGGGCACACCATGCAAACCAGGCCGGCGGAGGCCTCCAGGGTGGAGAAAATCACCACCCTTTTCTTCGAATATAATGGCCGCCGCAAAGAAGCGGTCCTGATGGATGTCTCCAGCACCGGTGCGAAAATCCTCTTCGCGGGTCGCCCCCTGCCAGCCAATGCCCGTATCGAGGTGGATATCAAGGAGATGAATATGGTCAGGCGATACGCCACAGTGGTGTGGAGCAGAAAATCGGACGGTCCGTTCTCCCACGCGGGCTTAAGATTCCTTTAGAAAACACCTCCCCGCGTCCATCGTTTCTCTCATCCTCCCGTTTTGCTTTGACCGCTTTGGATTATCCAAGCTTCATCTATTGTGATGACGGGAGGGTTATGCTTGGTCCCTGGGCCCAACCCAGAAGTGAGGGTTCCATGCCACCTCCCACAAATATCCATCCGGATCGGCGAAATATCCTGAATAACCGCCCCAGGATGTATCTTGGGGTGGTTTGACAAGCGTGGCGCCAGCCTTGACGGCGTCGGAAACGAGGGTGTCTACCTCGCTTTTTTCCTGCAGGTTGTGGGCGAGCGCAATTCCGGAAAATCCGGCGCCATCGTTGGGCACACCGGCGTCCTGGGCCAAAAGGCGCTTGGGATAGATACCCAACCACGCGCCGTTTAATGTGAAAAAGGCCACATCCTCCGCATCGCCTGGCATGCGTGGTAATCCCAGGCCGGTTTCGTAAAAGTCCACGGATTTATTGAAATCGTCGACACCGAGGGTGATCATGCTGATTCGTGGTTTCATTTCACCTTTCCTCCGCCCATGGTATGAATCTTTGGTAAACGATATACGAGAGTCCGCTCACAAGCGCCTCTGCCCAACTGGGCCGCCGCATGCGGATTCAATGCCCGCTCCTTCAGGCCTAATCAGGCCTATCCGGGCCTAATCAGGCCTATCCGGGCCTAATCAGGCCTATCCGGGTCTATCAGGCTATGGAGCCAGTTTAATCAGAACTTGCGAAGCAGCCCAATAACGATCCCCTGGATGGTCACCTGGTCCGCCGGAGCGATGATCGGCTCCATAGAGCTATTGGCAGGTTGCAAGCGCACATGGCCATTTTCCTGGTAGAATTTTTTCATGGTGGCGCAGTCGTTACCCACCAGGGCCACAACTGTGTCGCCATTATCAGCGGTGGAGGCCTCGTCCACAATCACGTAATCGCCATCCTGGATATGCTCCTCAATCATAGACTCACCCTTCACCTTTAGTACATAGGTGCGTCCGCGGCCCATCATCTCCTCCGGAAGGGAGATAGTCTCCTCTACGGGGAAAGTTTCGATAGGCGAGCCGGCGGCTATAAGGCCAAGAAGGGGAACCTGGCAGGTGGAAGGAAGGACGGGCTGTTCATCCGGCAATTCGATAGCCCGGCTCATATTCTTTTGCCGACGAATGAGCCCCTTTGATTCCAGATTGGTAAGGTGCTTATGGATGGTGGCAGGCGAAGAAAGGCCGAACTTCTTTCCGATTTCCACTATGCTGGGGGCATAGCCTTTATCCTTTATGAAGCCGGAAACATAATCGAAAATCAGTTTCTGACGTTTAGTAAGGTACATTGTTTTCTCCTGGACCGATCTATCATCATCCTGGTAATAACAATAGGCGAAAACAATCCGAAAAACAAGTGTTTTTCGCTTAATTTTCACATATTGTTAGCTGCACCCATCTATATGACTGATATTGCGCGACATACCCCCCCCAGGAGCCGAAGTGGCGAGGGCTATTTTTCCGGGTGAGGTATCAGTTCGGAGAGAACTCGATTTTATCGCCAGGATAGATCACGCTACGGCTATTAGTCACCAGGGCGGTGGCAGTGCTCTTTCTGGTGGTGAGGACTTTTACTCTCCCTATTATTTTAGGAATTCCCTGGACGGCCCTGCCGTCGTTTCGCACCACGGCGCGGTTGTCTATGACAATAAAAACATCTCCCACATCCACACCTCTGGACGAACCCACGTCGATGAAAATGACATCACCTTTAGACATCCCTCTTTTCGGTTCCCTGGCGCGGACGATGTAACCTTTCACATCCTTGTCCAATACCGGTGTATCCGGGTCCAGAGACGGGAGCAACGGTTTTTCGTAAGGGATCAAAAGATCGCCTCTCTCCAAAGAGCTGAAGGATTTAATCACCTTTGCCTTGGCGATTTTCACACTCGCTTCCTGAACTTCCAAGACTCCCTCCAGGGTGACCATCCGCCCCAGATTGGATCCACTCACCGGATGGTACACACTTCCTTTCTCTCTTTTCAGGACGGCGAATTTCATGCCGCGGGCCACTCCGTTGGCGGAGCCCCTGTTGATATACACGATATCCTGGCTGCTGAAGGTGATCTGATTACTGGGCTCTCCATCGATTATTTCGCCGATGGAATTGACCTCTTTTTCCAGCGCTCCGGCGGTCTCAAACAGCTCCTGGTAGGTCAGGTTTTCCTGGCGGGCGATATCCCGGAAAAATATGGCATCCAACGCCTCGGTGGTCATATCCACGCCCTCGGTCAGTGGTTGCTCATCAAGGTTCATCTCGCTGCTGACAGTTTTTGGAGTCGTCTTGGCTTTTCCACCTGTTTTGGCCATATCCCGCCTCGACTTATAGCGAGTCTTCTCCGAGGATAGAGTTTTGCTGGTCCTAGCCTGCTCGGCCTGGGTTTCCTGCAAGGTATCGTCGTTAAAGCCGCCCCCTACAATCAGGTTCGGGGGAGGGCCAAGCTCAGCCGCCGACTGGGACAGCGCCGCTATCGGCTGCAATAGACAAGCCGTCCAAACAAAAAGCAGAATTTTCCCCACTGATAAATTGGACCTTTTCATTATTGTCTCCAGAATTCCGTCTGTTTTACTTCCACCACCTAAACTACCACCAATGAGCGTCGCGACTCCACTTACGGAAGCTAACACCCTACAACTCAATCAACCCACCACCTGGGCCGAATAAATCCTCCTGGCAACCTTAAGGCTTTGCCGGGGCCAATACCTTTCCGAGCCTTCGCTCCCCGTATGGGGGAGTATTTTTCAGCCCGGCCTGTGGGCCACCTGAGCGTATGATCGCGTCTCTAAGGCTGTTCACCGCGTTTTCCAGCCTTTTCACTTTCTCGCCCAGCAGCCCAATCTCGCTGTTGTTCTGAGCCAACCTCAGGTTAACCGCCGCCGTTTGCTTCTCCAGGGACCACACCTGGTTCTTCAAAGAATCAAGGTCATCCTTGTATTTGGGTGACGACCCGGTGACGCACCCTGTCATTAACAGGATGACCACCACGGGGCACAACCACAGTATACCTTGCTTTAACAGAGTCGATCCGCCCAAATGCATAAAGTTTAATCTAATTTATGTTAAATTATATCCAATTAATTCATGATGGTCAAGTATTTACATATAGTTATGGTACATCAGCATAATTTTCAAATTTCAACCTACTCCAGGCAATAAGAGCCTGGGCTACCGTAACTCACTGTTATATTAGAGTTATGGTCTGTTGCGCCTATGAAACGGTCACTCCGCACAAAAATCGCCCTGTCGACCCATTGTCTCCCCGATGAGAGAAAAATCTTTGCTTCTCGCAGCTGGTGCAGACCTGGCTGTCGTGGATACTCCCAGGTTTCACTCCTCCAGCGATTAATTGCTCCTGGTTGGCCCTGGCGATGTCCAGCATCCTGCCTGGCGCCCCCCCGCAGCAGGAATGGAAGCCTTCAGCGGTTGTTTCGTCCACCTGATAGCAGCAGGAGCGGATGCAGGGGCCGAGCACCGCCACCATATCCCCAGGTTTGCAATCGAACCAGGAGCTCATGCGATGTAGTGTTTTGCGGGCGATATGCAGCTCTGTTCCCTTGCGCCCCGCATGGACCGCCGCCGCCACCTTGTTAACAGGATCCACCAGGATCAACGGCAAGCAGTCCGCCACCGACACCGCCGCAGTGACTCCGGACACCGCCAGAACCAGCGAGTCCGCGTCATCCTTGCGCGATGGGGGCCAGCTGGATATGCCCGACACATGGTCGCCATGCACCTGCCTGGCCCGCCACAGCTCCTTTATATCCATGGCCTGCCGGATCCGCTCCACGTTCTCGTTCACCTTCACCGGGTCGTCACCCACATCGGCGCTCACATTCAAGGCGCCATAGCAGCCTTGGCTTGCGCCTCCGTCCCGGCCTGTGAAGAATCCCTCAAAACCAAGACCGGTCAGAACCGGCGCCACGTATATCTCCGGCCCAACCCCCGCCTTTCGCTGCAGGACATCGTTCATTCATCTCTCCCGGGAGCGTCAATACACACTCCGTTAAAGGTCCCGCACCGCATGCACCTATGCCCCGGCGGAGGGCAGTCGGCCACGGTCTGTCCCATGGCCGCCTTCTTATAATCTTTCTCCAAGTAATCCTCCCTCATTCCATAATCCACTATGTCCCATGGCAACGCCTCCCCCGGTTCCCTGCCACTTGGCGATAGCAACACCGGGTCGAATCCCGGGTCTTTATCCCGGGTCAGCTTCTTCACGGCCGCGGCCCAATCCCCATCCATCTCCGCCGCAGTTTGGGCCAGCTTTCCCACGCGCCGGTCCCCCATAGACAAAAGAGCCTGGATATAATCGATGATTGCCGAGCCGGTCGTCAACTTCACATTTGGCGCTCCTCGCAGCCTGGCCCGGACCTGCTTATACTTTCCAGCTATAACCTTCACTCCGGCAAATGGCGCCCACTGAAAAGGGGTCCACGGCTTGGGAACGAATCCGTTCACCCCGACCAGGATGTTCCCCGTGTTGCCTCGTTTGGCGGATGCGCCCACCATGGCCTGGCGAATATCAAGGACCAGCCGGGGGATTTCCTCCACATCCTCATCCGTCTCCCACGGCAGCCCCACCAGGAAATAGAGCTTCAGGTTAAACCTTGCTGTCTGGCCGATAAGGCGAGCGGCTTCGATAATTTTCTCCCGCGGCAGGCCCTTGTTTACAATACCCCGCATTCGTTCACTCCCCGCCTCCGGCGCCACGGTGATGGTCTTCAGCCCCCCATCCCGG
>JAOUNV010000134.1 GCA_029880775.1 Nitrospinota bacterium
CCGACACCGCCATCGCCTGGGCCACCAACAATGTATGCTCTGTATCGTCGGACACCATCCCCCGGCGCCCCAGGAATTGGTGGCCTGTTATATGCGGGAACATCCGGGCCTGGCGGGTTCGGGTCATCCCCTCCACCGGAAGCCCCAGCGAATCCCCCACCGCAGCGCCCATAATGCACCCGGTGATAGTTCTTAACCTACTGTTCATATCATCCCTTCCTGGACCAATACGACGCCAGGAAGGCGCCGCCGAGATTGTGCCATATACTGAAGACCGCGCCTGGCAGGGCCGCAGCCGCTCCAAAATATTTTAGCGCCAGAGCCACGCCCAGCCCGGAGTTTTGCATCCCTACTTCGATGGCCAGGGTTCTTCGGGTTGCTGTGTCCGGCGCCAGCGCCCCTGAAGGCGCCAGCGCCCCCGAAGGCGCCAGCGCCCCCGAAGGCGCCAGCGCCATTGGCGCAATTGCCCATGATAACCAATATCCTGCCGCCAAACCCAGCATATTATGGATGATCACCGCCAGAGCCACCGCGCCACCACTCTTCCCGATCGACCCGGCGTTGAGCCCCACGATTATGGCGATAATCATCACGATAGCCGCCACGGAGACCGCCGGGAACAGGCTCAGCGCCTTGGTGACTTGCTTTCTCCATATGGTGTTCACGGCCACTCCCAGGGTTACGGGGATCAGCACTATTTTAAAAACGCTCCATGTCATGGCGGCCACAGGGACATCTATCCAGGCTCCGGCATACACCCAGATGAGGGAAGGAGTCAGCGCCACCGCCAACAGGGTGGAGCAAAGCGTGAGGGTTATGGAGAGCGCCAGGTTTCCCTTGGCCAGGTAGGTCACCACGTTGGATGCCGTGCCGCCGGGGCAGGAGCCCACGATGATTATCCCTGTGGCCACGTCAGGGGGGAAGTTCATCGCCCTTGCTATCAGCCATCCGAAAAAAGGCATCGCTCCGTATTGCAAGGTTAGCCCCAGGGCCACCACTCCCGGCATTTTTGCCACTCGCTTAAAATCCTCCGGTCCCAGAGTGACCCCCATGCAGAACATAACCACGCCCAACAGCGGGATGATGGCGGGGGCTCCCGCCGCGAAAAAACCTGGAAACCATAGCGCCAGGGCGGAGAATAAGAGAGCCCACAAGGGAAAAAAGTCGGAAAATCGCTTTATCATGCGCCAGTCGACCCCGTAACCGTTTGATGTCCAAGGCGCAAGAAACACTCGCCGCGACAATGCAAAAGGCGTTGTGCGTCGTCAAAAAATATCCTATATAATGGCCGTTTCATTTCTTAGCAGTGGCGATGACATATAACATTAAACTCGACGTGTTCGAAGGCCCCCTGGACCTTCTACTCCATCTTATCAAGGAAAACCAACTTGATATATATGATATCCCTATCGCCATGGTCACGGAGCAGTACTTTCAATACATTGAGATCATGAAGTCGCTGAGCCTGGAAGTGGCCGGCGAGTATCTGGTCATGGCTTCCACACTGACCTATATCAAATCCCGCATGCTGCTGCCCAAGCATGAGCAGGAAGAAGAAGAGGTGGAGGAGGGGGTGGACCCCAGGGACGAGCTGGTGGCGCGGCTGGTGGAATACAGGAAGATAAAGGAAGCCGCCGTGGCGCTGAAGACAATGGAGATGGAACAGTCCCGGGTATTTGTCCGGCAGCCGCAGGCGGACCTGGGGATAAAGGATGGCGACCTGTTGCTGGAGGTCAATGTCCTGGAGTTGTTGAAATCGTTCAAAAAGATTCTGGATAATTACAAGGGCCCCCAGGAGATCTCTGTGACTCTGCAGGAGATCTCCGTTACAGACAAGATCAACGAAATCATGGCCGCCCTGGAGAATGTGGAACATTGCCAGTTCGACGGCCTGTTCCAGTCCGGGCGCAACAGAATGGAAGTGGTGGCCACGTTTCTGGCCCTGCTGGAGCTGATGCGGCTGAAGCTGGTGCGGGTGAACCAGGGGCGCATCGGCGGGGAAATCCTGGTGTTTCGCACCCCGGAAAATGGTCACGGCGCCGATTCGCCGGAGGAGGGGAAAGAGGAAGGGGAGGAATTGGGAACCGAGCCGGCAGGCTCCCACCAGGAGGATGGACAAAAGCGGCGTCCTGAGAGCGCGCGAGGCGGCGCCCCTGACGATGAAGAAAATGAAGAGCCCGACGCAGATGACGAGGAGACAGAAGATGATAATCAAGACGGATATACACCCGAGAGCTAGGAGATAGGATCGCGATAATGGAACCAGAAGACGCTAAGGCGGTAATCGAAAACATATTGTTTGTGGCGGACTCCCCACTGCCGACAGCGAAGATAGTTACGGTTTTTGGTGGAGAGATGACCGCCGAGGAGGCGACCAGCGTGTTGGGAGAGCTGGCTGAGGAATATGAAGAGCGCAGCCTGCGGATAGTGGAAGTGGCCGAGGGGTGGCGAATGCAGACCAGGCCGGAATACGCCCCATGGATCGCCACCTTCTTCAAGATGGAAAAAGGGCAGAAGTTGTCCCGGGCCTCCCTGGAGGTGCTGGCCATCGTGGCGTACCGCCAGCCGATCACCAGGGCGGAGATGGAAGAGATCCGCGGTGTGGACTGCGGCGGGGTATTGCGCGGATTGATAGACAAGGGCCTGGTGAAGACCATGGGAAGGCGCCGGGCGCCGGGTAAGCCTATGATGTATGGAACCACCAATAAATTCCTGGAGTTTTTCGGCTTGGCAAGGCTTTCAGACCTGCCCACTCTGGACGAATTTCGCGCGGAGCTGGGAGACGCTATTGAAAAGATGGAGGCCGCTCAGGCCAACGCCGAACAGGCTCAGCCCGGCCTCCCCTTTGATGGAGACGACACCGCTGACGGTGACACCGCTGACGGTGACACCGTTGACGAGGAGCAAGCGGTGGAAGCGGAAAGCGAGGAGCCGACAGAGGAAGAGCAGGAAGATGATTCCCGGGAGGAACCTGGGGACGAGCAACCATCCGAAGAGCAAACCGATAGGGATGATATCCACGACGACGGTGGCGATACAGGAGACGATGCTGAAGACGACGTGGTAACTGAACAGGCTCCGGCCAATGAATCCCTGGTGGAAAATGACGAAGACTCCCGATAACCCGGCGTTGGTTCGCCTTCACAAGATCATAGCCAAAAGCGGGGTTCTCTCCCTGCGGGCCGCCGAGCGGGCCATCGGCGAGGGGCGAGTGGAAGTCAACGGCAAGATGGTGACGAAGATGGGAACCATGGCGGACCCTGCCCAGGACCAGATTACCCTGGATGGACAGAGGATCAAGGCGCCGGACGCCCATGTGTATCTGATGATGTACAAGCCCACCGGGTATGTCACCACCCGCAGTGACGAGGAGAACCGCCGGACGGTCATGGACCTGGTGCCTGAAGAGTACTCCCGGCTGTTCCCTGTGGGAAGGCTGGACATCATGAGCGAGGGGCTGCTGCTGCTCACCAACGATGGCGATTTCAGCCAGGCCATCCTGGCGCCCAAAAACAGGATCGAGAGGGTGTACCAGGTGAAGGTGCGCAACATCCCGGATAAAAAGACATTGGACAAAATGGTCTCCGGTATCACATTGGACGGGGAGAAGGTGAAAGTGAAGACGGTTACGTTGGTCAGCTCCACCAAGACCAACGCCCGACTGGAACTGACCCTGACCGAAGGAAAAAAACGACACATAAGAAGGCTGTGCCAGACGCTGGGCATACCCGCGATGAAAATTAAAAGGGTGGCTTTCGGTCCGCTGAAGCTGGGGAATCTGAAGCCGGGGGAAATCATCCACGTGACAGTGGAAAAAATCAACACCATCAAGAAGATGGCCCGGGCCGGGGGAAAGAAGAAGTGAGCCCCCGATCCGTGGAGGCGGCTGCGCCAGCGCGGATTGACCTGGCCGGTGGGACTCTGGATATCTGGCCGCTGAACCTGATGTTTCCTTCCGCCACCACGGTGAACATGGCGGTAAGCGTCATGGCCCGCGCTACTGTGAGCCGGAGTAGCGGCGGCAAGGTACTCCTTGTATCGAGGGACCAACGCGCCCAGGTCTCCTTCCCATCCATCGGCGCCATCCATCACAATCATAAGCTGGGGCTGGTCAGCAGACTGGCCGCCTTTTTCCTGGAGGGGAAAGAGGGCGCCACCATCACCACCAGTTGCGACGCTCCGGCCGGGTCGGGATTGGGGGGTAGCTCCGCGCTGAACATCGCCCTGTGCCGGGCGTTGGCCATGTACGCTGGCAAACGCATGACAAAGAGCGCCATTCTGGATATCGCCAAAGATATTGAAGCGGCCCACCTGGGGATACCCACCGGACTGCAAGACTATCTGGCGGCGCTATATGGCGGGGCCAACGTGTTCCGCTTTCCCCCTGGTGGCGTGGCGCGGGAAAAGATTCCGGCGTCCACTGCCGCCGACCTGGAACGGATGGTATCGCTGTTTTATTCAGGCGCGGCGCGTTCCTCCGGAATCAACAACTGGCAAATGTTCCGCCTGGTGATGGAGAAGGATAAGCGCGTCATGCGGCTGTTCGGCAGGATCGCCGATTGCGCGGCGCAGGCGGGGGAGGCGCTGCTGGAGGAAGATATGGAAGGATTCGAAGCCGCAGTGAAGGATGAGTGGCATGCCCGCCGCCAGCTGTTCCCAGGCATATCCACACCGGCCATAGACGGCGCCATCACCGCCGGGAAAAAGGCTGGGGCCACAACGGCCCGGATATGCGGCGCCGGTGGGGGAGGGTGCTTTTTCATGATCTCGGCGCCGGAGAATCGGGATCAAGTGGTCCAGGCGGTGGAGAAGACAGGAGCCCGGCCCATGCGATTTAAGCTGGCTCGGGCGGCGACGGCCAAAGCGAAATAGCAGAGACTAATCAAAATATGAATAACCGTGGAAACTATCATTCCCTCTAATACCAAGGTCCACATTGCGCTGGCGTCCTATTACGGGGCGGCTTATATCTCTGAGCAACTGGACAGCATCCGAGCCCAGACCCATAAACAGTGGCGCTTGCTGATCCGCGATGACGGATCATCGGACGGAACAGTGGAAATAGTCCGCGCTCTGGAGTCGTCCGATCCGCGAGTGACGTTGCTGACCGGTGGAAGGAAGAGCCTGGGGCCGGGGGGGAATTTCGCCCATATTATGCAAAGCGCATATGATGAGGGCGCCGAGTACCTGATGTTGGCCGACCAGGACGACGCCTGGAGGGAGGATAAGATTGCCCTGCAGCTGGAGGCTATGAAGCTGGCGGAGTCTCGACATGGCGCCACTACTCCACTGCTGGTCTATTCCGACCTGGCCGTGACGGATGATAACATGCGACCGGTGAGCGAGTCGTTCATGCGGCATCAAGGGATTCGGCACGAATCGGAGGATCCGATGAAAACGTTGCTGGCGCAGAACTTTGTCACAGGATGCGCCTCTATGGTGAATAGAAGCCTTTTGCGTATGGCGCTGCCGGTCCCCGTGGATGCGATCATGCATGACTGGTGGCTGGCGCTGGTGGCGGCGGCGGCGGGGAGGATCGAGTACCTACCGGAGCCGCTGGTCCGATATAGGCAGCATGGGAACAACGTGGTGGGAGTAAAAAGGTTCCGCGACGCTATCAACCCCATGGTGGCCTCCCAAAGATGGGCCGAGGGAAGGTTCTATACCATCATGACTTTCGAGCAGGCTAAGAGCCTGGCCAAAAGGCTGCGGGAGCTGGATCGACCCACGCCGCTGGAAACCATGGATCTGATAGAAGAATTCTCCCGTTTGCCGGAGCTTTCCAGGCTGAAACGGATAACCACCATCAGGCGGATGGGAATACGAAAGCAAAGCCTCTCCCGCCAATTGCTGATGTACCTTCGATTGATACTTACTTGAGGCGCTTTAACACGCCTGAGGCGCCTTGGCGCCGATCCCGCTCCCTCGGGGGCCGAGGCCCAGTCGTCATGAACTTTTCGCGTAAAGTCAGCCGCCCACTATTCCCGGTTTATGCTAGATTGTAAACAGGGAAGGAAGTGGAGCATGGACGAGGTTGCAGTCGAAAAGAAAACCAGAGCCGTGGGAGCCGAGATATATAACCACGCCAAGGCCAATGAGCCAGGGGTGCTGGAGGCCCTGTGGTGGGAGCGGCAGGTGGTGAAGTGGTTATCGGCCGACCAGGAGCTCAAAAGCCGCGCCATGAGATTTATCGATGTCTTCCCATCGTTGAAAACCAACCGACAGATCACCCGGCACCT
>JAOUNV010000135.1 GCA_029880775.1 Nitrospinota bacterium
CGCTAGAATACCTGGGAGGCGAAGTGACCGATATCGAACCTGATGAATCGCTGGCGCAGATCGCCAAAGAGCTGTGGAACGGGATACCGGGGCTCGCCGGGTTTTGGGGGATCGACTACATCATGACCCCTGATGGGCCTGTGGTGATAGAGGTGAACCCCAGGCTGACCACCAGCTATTGCGCCCTTGGTGAGGCCACGGGGGTGAATCCGGCGGCGATGATCCTGGACGCTACGGAGGGGAGGACTCCTGAACCTGTAGTAACCCGTAAAAAAATCGGTTTCGATAAAAAGGGGAATCTTAAGCTTTGAGGGCGCTGGGGCTGGATATAGGGGGGGCCAACGTGAAGGGGGCTTTGGTGATCCACTCAACAAAAGGCGCCAGGATCGCCCGCCAGTGGAATATGCCCGTGGAGCTGTTTCGAGACAAGGATGGGCTGGCCGCATTGCTGGGGGAATTGCTGCAAAAGGCGGCGCCGGATGCTGTGGCGCTGACAATGACCGGGGAGCTGTGTGACTGCTTTACGAGCAGGAGCGTGGGGGCGCGATGGATCATGCGGCAGACGGAGGCGGCGGCGCCGAACCTGGAATTGAAGGTTTTCAATACCACCGGCGAGATGGTTTCCATAAACCAGGCCAAGCTGTATCCCATGTCCGTGGCCTCGGCCAATTGGGCCGTCACTTTGCGCTGGGCAGCGGCCCATGGGCTGGAGAATGGATTGGTGGTGGATATCGGAACCACCACCACAGACATATTGTCTGTGAAAAACGGGGCTCCCTCCGCCAGGGGAATGGATGATTTCACCAGAGCCAGGGCGGGGGAGCTGGTCTACGCCGGGTACTTGCGGACCCATGCGTCCATTGCGGCGCCCAAAATCGTGGTCTGCGGAAAAGAGATGGACGCGTGCCCGGAATACTTCGCCATTGTTGGGGACGCGCATCTGTTGCTGGGGGATATCGGCGCGGGAGGGTATACATGCCCCACACCGGACGGGGGCCCGAAGACCAAGGTGGCGGCCGCGCGCAGGCTCTGTCGGATGGCATTGAGTGACCTGGAGGGGGTGGGCATGGACGAGGCTGTGAATATTGCCCGGCAGGTGGCTTGCGCCCAGGCTACGCGGTTGGCGGAGGTTGCGGCGGGTGTGGCAGCGCGGGAAGGTTTGGAGAAGGGAGCGGATCTGCTATTAGTCGGGTCTGGCGCGTCTATCTACGGCGCCACCTTGCGAGACAGGCTTGGGATGAGGCAAGTGGATAGGCTGGGGGGGATTGATGCGTCAAAGATCAATCCAGCTCTCTGCGCCGCCATGCTGGGAATGGTGCCGGGCGACCTTTAAGTAAGATCGCCCGGGCATATCAATCACCAGGATCAGTTCAATTGTAAGTCCCGGCTCTGTAGGGCAACTCCTTTACCGCCGCTGAATGGTTCGCTCCATTATGGTGCCCATTGGACCCATTAGAGCCATTGACCAGGCTGTACAACTGGTCAACGACACTATCCATCTCGGTGGCCTGAGCGCTCAATTCTTCGCTGGCCGAGGCGGACTCCTCCGCCGTGGCCGCATTGCCCTGGGTCACGGAATCCATCTGGGAAACCGCCTGGCTGACTTGCTTAACACCCTGGCTTTGCTCGTTGGACGCGTTCGCTATATCAGAGACCATGGTGGCTGACTTTGACGTGATCCCCATGATACCTTCCAGCGCCTCGGAAAGCCTGGCGACTATTTTGCCGCCTTCTTCAGCCTTGTTAACCGCGTTTTCGATGAGCTCGGAAGTGTCTTTCGAGGCTCCTGCGGATCGCTGGGCCAGGTTGCGAACCTCTTCCGCCACCACGGCGAATCCCTTGCCATGATCTCCCGCGCGGGCGGCTTCCACCGCCGCATTCAGGGCCAGAAGGTTTGTCTGGAATGCGATCTCCTCTATGACCTTGATGATTTTGGAGATTTCACTCGAGGATGTTTTTATGGAATCCATGGCGGAAACCATATCCTTCATCAAGTCGACACCCTCATTCACGATCTTTTTAGAGTCCCCCATAAGATTATTGGCGTTGTTGGCGTATTCAGTGTTTCTCAACGTCATCGATTGGATTTCCTGCAACGAAGCGGAAGTCTCTTCCAAAGCGGCGGCCTGCTCGGTTGCCCCACCCGCCAAAGACTGCGATGAAGTCGATATCTGTCCCGCAGCCGAATTGACCTGGTTGCTGCCGTTTCTCAGGCCTTCTACGATTTGGTTGATCGGATTAGCTATTACACGGACCAGGAAAACCGTGATGAATATGGAAAAGATCAATCCTGCCGCCGCCAGACCCCATTCAATCCTGATCAGGTCCTGGTTGGCCTTCTGCGAAAGGGCTACATCAGCCGCCATAAGATTCTTCTGGTCGGCGATCATCGTGTCGAGGCTTTCCTTGATCTTGAACGCGGTGGGAGCGGCTTTTGTTCCCAGCCAGTGGTTGGCCAGATTCCATTCCTGGCTTTTCCTGATCTTGAACATTTGCGGGGGCAACGGGGCGAAGAGCTTGCGGTTGGCTGCGAATTCGTCAAATGAACTACGTTGCTGCCGTGTCAGCAGATCATAATTAGCTCCCAAGTCACCAAAGCGCCTCTCGTTTTTATTCCAAAGCTGCTCGAAAGTTATCTTGAACTTTCCATCGCCCGATAGCAGGTATGCGCGGATCGCACCCAGCGAGAGGCCAAGCGTCCCTCGCACATCCGCCATCATGCCCAGCAGAGCTTTTCGCTCCTCCGTAGCTGGCTCCTTTAGCTCAAGGTCGATCATCTCCGTGATCTCTCGGGCAAGTATTGCGGCTTTCGGCGCCGCTTCCTGAAACAGAATCTTGCTAGCCGGCAGATTCTCAGGCTTGTGAGATATCGCTTCGATCTCATCCTGGAAGCCTCTGAGTCTTACGAAATCCTCTTTCACGTTTTTGAGCAGTGCTACGTTGTTCTGATTGGTCCAGTTCCGGGAGAACTGGGTCATTTGAGCCAGGGCGTTATCGATGTTATTCCATGACAAGGCCCTTTGATCCTTGAACTTATCCTTGCCAAGTAGCATCCATCCGCGCAACGCCGCCAAGGAGTGGTTTACTCCATTGAGGAGGACGACCCCTGTCCTGGCTGTGGGGGCCCGCAGAGTCGCCACCCTGTCCGTTATTACCTGTGTATTTTGAATCTGCAGCGCTGAAAATCCGACCATGGCCACCAGCATGATGGTCATGATAGAAAATCCGGCCGCGATTTTTACTCTTAATGAGCTTCCTGTAAACATTGGAGAACCTCCCTAATTTAGTTAATTACCCGCCCTGACATGTACTATATTGAGGAGACCGTAAAAAATAGTTACATTCCACAATAGGTACTGCAATGATCAGGCCAAAACATGGATACGGAACAGCCGGGGAGAAGGGCAATATAAACAAGGAGAAGGGATGATATATGGTCATATGGATCAAGAGTGCAACTAGTCCACGGTATAGAAAAAGTTACAAAAACAGGCAACATGGCAATTAATGTCCGCTTTGTAGGCAATGCTATGGTGAGAACAAGATCTCGGTTTGCCAGTGCCTGGGCTCCTGCCTCTGGCTACCTTTTGCCACAGATGTCGTGGAGGCGTCGAAGATCAACCCTATCTCCAGCACCGCTCCACAACAGGTATGTATAGGTCAAACTCCGAATAATGTATAATCAGAGGTTTAATCCTCTGGGTAACAAAGAACATTGAAGACGAGCATGGAAAGGCTTTTTCAGGCCATTGCCTTGGCGTTGGTCCTTATGCCACAGGCGGCCCTGGCGGCGCCGGTTCTGGAAATCACGGATAGCCAGGGCCGGTACCCTATGGGGTATCACTTCGATTACCTGGAAGATGTGAAGGGCGCGGGAGCTATTGAGGAGATGCTAAAATCCCCGACCGCTGATAAGTTTCGTCCATTGGATGTTGAAATGCCGAACTTCGGCTTTTCCCGCTCCGCCTTCTGGTTCCGCGCCAAGGTAACCAACACCTCGGGGCTCCCTCAGCCACTGCTCCTGGAGCAGTTTTCCGCCTGGATAGACCTGATTGACCTGTACATTATCCGAGATGATGGAACTATCGAGAAAAAATCCGGCGGCGATATGTACCCTTTTAGTCAGAGGGAGATCGTCCATCCCCGCTTTCATTTCAAGCTGGGGCTTGATACTGGGCAGGCTGTGGAGTTGTATATCAGGGTGCAAAGTGATGACCCTCTCGAGTTGCCATTTACACTCTGGAAGCAGGAAGACTTCCTCGCGTATAACCAGGGGCAGGTCCAGTATTACGGGATAGTGTATGGCGCCTTGATGGCGGTGTTACTTTATAATCTGTTTCTTTTCTTTTCCCTGGCGGATAAAAGCTACCTGTTCTATGTCCTGTACACCCTCAGCCTGATATTGATGATTTTCGCCTACACGGGAAGTTCGTTCCAGTATTTTTGGCCAGGCAGTCCCAGGTTCCAGGACTGGGTGGTTTTCCCTGCCGGTTTCCTGTCGATGTTAATGGGAATCTTCTTTACTAAAAGCTTCCTGGACACGAAAAAGAAAATGCCCCGCGCCCATATGTTTCTCACTGCGATGCAGCTGTTTTACGTGCTGACTCCTCTGGTGGGAACGGTATTGGGATTGACTCACTACATTAGCCAGGCCAGCGTGATGTCGGCCATGCTTTTTCCGGTGATCCAAGTGACCATTGGAGTCATGGCCTATCGGCGCCATATCCCGGCCGCCCGATTTTTCATCCTCGCCTGGTCTTTTTCCCTGGTGGGAACCATCCACACTATGGTGACGGCCATGGGGTTGCTGCCGTATGGTGTGGTGATGCGGCACTCTTTCGAGATAGGCTTTTTGATGGACGCCATTGTGCTGTCGTTCGCCCTGGCGGATAAGATAAAGATCCTTCGAGAAGAAAAGGAATCAGCCGAGGCCCAGGCCCACCATGTGCTGGAGGTCTCCAAGCGGGAACTAGAGGATAGGGTGGCCGAGCGTACGGTGGAGCTTGTGACGGCAAAGGATCGGGCCGAAGCGGCCACGGAGCTGAAGGATAAATTTGTGGGGTTGGTTTCCCACGACCTGCGCTCCCCATTGTCTGGCGTGCTGGCCAGCTTGCGGCTGGTCAATTCCGGCCAGCTGGGGCAGCCGATATCCCAGGCCAAGACAAGCGCGCTGCTGCAGCAATCTGAAGCCACATGTAAGGGGCTGATGGGTCTTATCGAGGATCTGCTGGGCATGAGCAGGATCAGCTCTGGTAGCTTGCGTCCTGTGAAACATTTTTTGGACGCCAGGCAAATTGCCGAAGCGGAACTGGTGAACATACGGCAAGCGGCGGAGCTGAAGGGAATTGACATCCGAAACGATCTGCCGGAGCGCATGGCGCTGCTTGCCGACCGGCAGTTAATCGGAACGGTGTTACGCAACCTTTTGACCAACTCCGTCAAGTTTACCCCCCGCGGAGGTGAAATATCAATATTCTCTCCTGACGCCAACGGGGCCCGTCTGGCCGTGCGCGACTCCGGTGTCGGCATAGATAAAGAGAGATTGGAGGACATTTTTAAAAGCCATGTAAAAACCAGTACATTTGGAACGGCAGGGGAAACAGGTTCAGGCTTCGGGCTCCCTTTTTCCATGGACATCATGAAGGCGCACGAGGGGACCATCTCCGTATGGAGCGAACCTGGGAAGGGGAGTGTTTTCACCCTGGAGCTACCGGAGCGGCAGGCGCTGGTGCTGCTGGTGGATGAAGAAAGGGAGAGCCGCCAGCTGATGATGGATTATTTATTGGCGGGGACTGGGGGCAAGGTGAGGTTCGCCGAGGCGGAGAACGGAGTTTTTGCCCTGGAAACGTTAAAAGGCCCTTTGCCAAGCCTCATCATCACGGATGTGGAAATGAATGGAATGGATGGATTCAGGCTGCTGGCCGAAATTCAACGTGACCAATCCCTTGGCTCCATACCGGTGATTGTGGCGGCTTCCGCATCCGATGGGCATAGCGGCGATGGGAACCTCCGGCGTAAGGTATTCGATTTAGGCGCTTCTGATTATGTGGTCAAACCTATAGAGCCTGGGGATTTCGTACCGCGGGCGATCAGGTTTTTATAGCGCAACATGCCAAAGCATATATGAATAGAGTCTATCATCAGCCATGAACGGTGAATCCGGGAGCAACTGGCGGGTTTATCTGCTGCTATGTGGTGACGGGAGCTACTACTGCGGCGCCACCAACGATATAGATCG
>JAOUNV010000136.1 GCA_029880775.1 Nitrospinota bacterium
GGCGAACACGGCAAATGTGGACGCGAAGGGAATTTTCCCCGCCGCCGCCAGCCCCGCCGCCGTGGAGATCATGTCCTGCTCCGCTATTCCCATATTGAAAAATCTTTCAGGGAACTTTGCGGCGAACATGGATGTCCTGGTGGAGCCGGAAAGATCGGCGTCCAGAACCACTATATTCTCGTTTTCGGCGCCCAGCGCGGCCAGAGCCTGGCCATAAGCGTCGCGCAACGATTTCATTTTTACTTCAGTCATCATTTATTTCCTTATGCCGCGTCCAGTTCCGCCATGGCCAGGTCCAGCTCCTCCTTGGAGGGGGCCTTTCCATGGTAGCCCACCTTGTTCTCCATAAAGGACACACCCTTTCCCTTGACGGTATGCGCCCAGATCAGGGACGGCTTTCCCTTCGTCCGGCCAGCTTTGTCCACGGCGTCCAGGATCTGGCCGAAATCATGCCCGTCGATTTCTTGCACTTCCCAGCCGAAAGCGCGCCATCTGTCTCCGATAGGCTCGATTCCCATGATGTCTTTCACCACACCGTCTATCTGCAAGCCGTTGTTATCCAGAAAGGCTGTTACATTATCCAGCTTGTAATGAGCGGCGGTCATAGCCGCTTCCCAAACCTGACCCTCCTGGGTTTCCCCATCACCCATCATGCAGAAGACCCGCTCATCCGTCTTGTCCAGTTTCAGGGCCATGGCTATGCCATTTGAGATGGACAGCCCCTGGCCCAACGACCCAGTGCACACCTCCACGCCAGGGGTGGATGGCGAATATGGGTGACCGGAGAGAATTGATTTCACTTTCCGAAGGGTCAGCAGATGCTTCTTGTCAAAATATCCGCTCTGGGCCAGAACCGCATACAGGGCCGGGGCGCCGTGTCCCTTGCTCAGGATGAACCTGTCTCTGGGGCCGGAGGCGGCTGGCGCCGGTGAATGGCGCATCTTGGAAAAATAGAGGGCTGTAAGTATGTCTATCGCCGAAAGGGATCCGCCAGTATGGCCGCTTCCTGCGGCGTGGAGCATCCTGAGGATATCTTTCCTTAAATTCCTAGATATTTCCTTGAGCTTGTCGATATCATTCGTCGTTTGCATTGCTACTTATTTATCAAAACTGTATTG
Organism: Nitrospinota bacterium; assembly: GCA_029880775.1. Lineage (GTDB taxonomy): Bacteria > Nitrospinota_A > UBA7883 > UBA7883 > UBA7883 > JAOUMU01. The sequence continues at coordinate 1,119 of JAOUNV010000136.1, forward strand.
GGTTCACAAAACCTCAAACTGGAAAACCAGGATCAGGGCGGACAGGCTTGACGGGGTATATTTCCGAAAAAGCACAAGCTCTCCATAATTCAGGCAAAAGCCGTAAGTTCAATTTATCATCAAACCAGCCATTGGCGCAAAGATAAAAATGGAAACTGAAGGCTACATTGGGCATTTTGCCGCCGCGATTCCAAGGATAACGCCAGGCCGACGGCGCTTATCCCTTCACCATCTCGTCCAGGTTTTTCAAGGAGCGTAAAAGCCCGGCCAAACGGTCCATGGGCCACATATTTGGGCCATCGCAGGGTGCGTGGTCCGGGTCCGGATGAGACTCCAGAAAAACGGCGGCCACTCCTGCGGCCACAGCCGCCCTGGCAAGTGGCGGGATCATCATTCTGTTTCCGCCGCTGGCGTGGCCCAGCCCTCCGGGGCGCTGCACAGAGTGCCCCGCGTCGAAAACCACCGGAGTTCCTTCCGACGCCATCTCCACCAGTGAGGTCATATCAACCACCAGCGAGTTGTAGCCGAAGAAGGTTCCTCGCTCGGTCAGGGTGACCATCTCGTTCCCGGTCCGCTTCACCTTTTCCACTGCGTTTTTCATCTCCCATGGCGCCATGAATTGCCCCTTTTTTATATTCACCACTTTACCGGTGGCGCCGGCGGCGGTGAGAATGTCGGTCTGGCGGCACAGAAACGCTGGCACTTGGACAATATCCACCACCTCCCCCACGGCGGCGGCGTCGCCGACGATATGGAAATCGGTGAGTACAGCAACTCCCACTTCCCGGCGTACTTTCTGGAGAATCTTTAGCCCCTTTTCCACGCCCAATCCGCGAAAAGAGTCAGCCGAAGAGCGGTTCGCCTTGTCATAGGAGGACTTGTATATAAACCCTATCCCCACTGTTTTTGCGATATCACGCAGGGCCTCGGCGGTTCTTAAGGCATGTTCCTCGCTTTCAATAACGCAGGGGCCGCCGATGAATACGAAGGGAAGATCGTCACCGAAGGAGACAGAGTTTTTCGCCAGCTCAACTTTCATGGGAACATATTATCCAATAATGGCGCACACGGATGTGGCGCCAAAGTTTATCCTCACGCGGATGGAGCCGAACCGCGACTCGCCACATCCAAAACAGATCGCCATGGTCATATCAGCTGGTTGTTCTCCTTTGCCGCTTTTATGAAGGCAACGAACAAAGGGTGCGGGTTGTGGGGAGAGGATTTGAATTCGGGGTGGAACTGTTCGGCCAAAAACCAGGGATGATCGGCTATCTCTATTATCTCCACCAGCCTGCCGTCCGGCGAAAGCCCGGAGAAGGTAAGCCCCGCCTCCTCCAGCCTCATCCTGTAGTTGTTATTAAACTCATAGCGGTGACGGTGGCGCTCCGATATCTGGTTTTGGCCGTACGCCCCGTGAGCGAAGGTGCCGGATCGTATCTGGCACTGGTACGATCCCAACCGCATGGTGGCGCCTTTATCCTTCTTGCCCCGCTGGTCCGGCATCAGGTCAATGGTCGGCTCGGGGCAGTCTGGGGAAAACTCGCTGGAGTTGGCGTCTTTTATTCCCACCACGCTGCGGGCGAATTCGATGACGGCGCAATGCATCCCCAGGCAGATCCCGAAAAATGGGATCTTCTTTTCCCGCGCCAGCTTTATGGCTGTCACTTTTCCCTCAATGCCTCTCTCGCCAAACCCACCGGGGACCAGTACCCCGTCGGACTCGCGCAATCTTTTTTCCACGTTGTCGGCATCCAGGGTCTCCGCGTCCACCCAGTCGAATTCGATACCCACATCGTTGACCAGCCCGCCGTGAATTATCGCTTCTGACAGGCTTTTATATGCGTCACTTAGCTGGATGTACTTTCCTATGACGGAGATGCGCACCTTCGGCTTGGAGGCAAGTATCTTCTCCACCAGGTCCCGCCATCGGCCCAGGTCGCTCTCCTTTTTTTCCAACGCCAGCAGCTCCAGCGTGATCTCGTCCAGCCCTTCATCAAACAACCTAAGGGGCGCCTCGTATATGGTATCCACATCCACGGCGGAGATGACATTGCGCGGAGGAAGGTTTGTGAACAGGGCGATCTTTTTCTTCACCGCGTCGGTCAGGTTCTCCTCCGAGCGGCACACCAGGATATCCGGCTGGACACCTATCTCCAGCAGCTCGCGCACTGAATGCTGGGTGGGCTTTGTCTTCAGCTCCTGGGAGGCCTTCAGGAACGGCACCAACGTGACATGGATGAACATGCAGTTCTCCTTGCCCACATCGGATCGGTATTGACGCATCGCCTCTAAAAACGGCAGAGACTCGATATCGCCCACGGTGCCGCCTATTTCGCATATGGCGATATCAAAGCCCTCCCCCACCTGGTCGAAACGGCTTTTTATCTCGTCGGTGATATGCGGGATCACCTGAACGGTGGCCCCTAGATAGTCGCCCCGACGCTCTTTTGTGATGACGTTATTGTATATCCAGCCTGTGGTGACATTGTTCACCTTCCCCATGCGGGTGGAGATGAAGCGCTCGTAGTGCCCCAGGTCCAGGTCCGCTTCGGCGCCATCGTCCGTGACGAACACTTCTCCATGCTGGAACGGGCTCATGGTGCCAGGATCGACATTTATATAGGGATCCAGCTTCATCATTGTCACTTTGAATCCCCGGGCCTCCAATAGGGCGCCCAGGCTGGAGGCGGTAACTCCTTTTCCTATCGATGACAGGACCCCGCCTGTGACGAAAACGTATTTGGGCATCTAGTGGTCTTCCTTTGCGATAAGGTTGGCGCGTTCAAGGTCGGCCGGCGAATCCACCCCGATCGAATCTTTGTCGGTCATTACAACCAAAATCCTCTCCCCTGTTTCCAGGACTCTCAGTTGTTCCAGTTTCTCCCTTTTCTCAAGAGGAGTGGGCGCCATTGTGGCATATTCGAGCAGAAATTCCTTCCGAAAAACGTAAAGCCCCAGATGCTTTAAGTGCGACTTGCCTCCCGGCGGGCCCTCCCTGTCGTTGGGGATCGACGCCTTGGAAAAGTATAACGCCATTTCTTCCAGATCGCGAACCACCAGTGTCGTGTTCGGGTCGCATGCCTCTTCGTGAGTCACGGGGACGCAGAGGGTGGACATCTTCACCTTCCCATGCTCCAGCAGCCGCCGCACCGCCAGATCCACGGCGCCCGGATCGATGAAAGGCTCGTCCCCCTGCATGTTCACCACCAGATCCGCCTGCCGCCTTCGGGCCACCTCGGCCACCCGGTCTGTGCCGCTTTGGTGGTCCGGCGAGGTCATCTCCGCCTGGCCGCCGAACGCTAGGACCGCCTCTATCACTTTTTCATCATCGGTGGCCACCACCACTTCCGTGGCGGTTTCCATTTTCATGGCCTGGCGGTACACAAGCTCTATCATCGGCTTACCGCCAATCAAGCTCAGCGGCTTTCCCTCCAGCCGGGTGGAGCCATACCGGGCCGGAATTACTACCAGGACGCTGGAGTTGTTCATGGAATGAAACTCAATCGGGGGGTAGCCTTCCTCATCCAGTCAATGTCGATGGGCGCTCCCTTATCCGGGGAGTCGTTGGGTATGATCATTTTCGTTTTCGGATATTCTACATCAAACCGGGTCGCCGGGGGATATGTTTGAAAAAGAGCGCGGGGAAAATTTGGGACAGCCGACATGTCGGGAGCCCCTGTTCTCCATGTGTGGCGCTGCGGCTTAATATGCGTGCTTGTTGACAAAGCCTTTCCAGATGGTAAGCCAGAGGATTTTCAGATCGAACAGCACCGACCAGTTCTCGATATAGTAAAGGTCGTATTCGACCCTTTTCTCCAGGGATGTGTTTCCGCGAAGCCCGTTGACCTGCGCCCAGCCGGTGATGCCTGCTTTCATTTTGTGGCGAAGCATATACTTGGGGATGCTTCTTTTGAAATCCGCCACGAACACAGGGCGCTCCGGCCTGGGGCCCACCAGGCTCATCTTCCCGGTGAGCACGTTAAAAAGCTGGGGCAGCTCATCCAGGCTGGTCTTGCGCAAAAAGGTTCCAAAAAAGGTGCGCCGGTCGTCGCCCGATTTGGCCCACACGGCGCCGGTCTCCTTTTCCGCGTCCACCCGCATGGTGCGGAACTTGTATATGGTAAAAGGCTCTCCCCCCAGGCTCATCCTCTCCTGGTTGTAAAGAAGCGGCCCCCTGGACTCCAGTTTGATCGCCAAGGCGATCAGCGCCATGACCGGCGACCATATGACAATGAACACGGCGGCGAATATGTAATCGAAAGCGGTTTTCAGCACCTTGTTCCAGCCGTACATGGGGCTTTCGGAGAGGGAGACGATGGGGAAGCCATCGAAATCCTCCACGCTGGAGTTGAGCCTGATGAACTGGCTGATGTCCGGGGCAAGCTTGATATCCACTGTAGCGTCGCTTAGCCGGATAAGTGTGTTTTCCAGACGTTCATAGGCGCCATGCGGTAAAGCGATGAACACCTGGTCCACCTTGTATTTTTCTATTATTTCGTCCACGTCATCCACAAGGCCGATGACCTTGTGCCCATGGTATTCTTGCCCCAGGTCTTCCGGATCGTCGGCCAGCATCCCCACCACCACCATCCCAGACTCCGGATGGCGCGAAAATGTTTCCGCCAGGCTCCTGGCAAGCTCCCCCGCCCCCACGATCACCACATAGCGCAGGTTGTATCCTCTCTTCCGGAAGATGCGCAAGGTGGTACGCACCATAATGTGGGAAATTATCAGCCCAGAGATGGAGAGCATCCAAAACAGGAACATGGCGGCGCGGGAGTAGGAGTATTCCCTGTAAAAAAACGCCGCCGCCATGGTCATGGTTATGGCGTAGACAGAGGCTTTGAAAATCCTGAAATATTCGTTAAACCGGGAGTCGCTCCTCATGGGGGAGTACATCCCGCCGATATGCATGCACAGGCCCCAGATAATAACAAGAAATGGGATGAACCAAAGATATTCGGTAAACTCTGGGACACCCTTGGGGGTCGGAAGGTCTGTCGAAAAACGTATCCAATACGCTGAAAGCCAAGATACGACCACAACGCTGATATCGACCACAAGCATTATGGTCAAGAAAAGCTGGTTATGCTTTTTT
>JAOUNV010000010.1 GCA_029880775.1 Nitrospinota bacterium
ATAACGCTCACCGCGTCACCTTCCGAAAGCTTGTGGGAGGGGCGGACCTTGCCGCCATTGACCAGAATGGCGCCCTCCCCCAGCAAGGCATGCGCCCTGGAGCGGGAAAGCTTTTTTACCTGTGAAGCCACGAACATATCCACCCTCTGGCCGACCGCCTCCGGGGGGACTATGATCGGGCCGTCAGCTTCCGCCAATTCCATATATGCATTGTCACAGCCACGGTCAGCGCCACCGCCGCCACAGCCTGGCTGGTAGTTAACGCCCCGTCAAAAACTGTCCCTCTGGGGTCTCCTCGATACATTTCCACCACCGATCTGCCGATGGCGTATAAACCGAGCCAAATCCACCATAGCTGCCCCTCGAATTTCTTGTATGGCCGCAAAGCCGTCAGTATCAGAAAAATGGTTAGCTCATTAAAAGAGTCGTACAGTTGGGTGGGATGCAGCGGCACACCCATGGGGGCGATGGTTTTTACGTTGGTGAAGGTCACCGCCCAGGGGACATCGGTTTTCAGGCCATAGCAGCATCCGGCGAAAAAGCAACCGAGCCTGCCTATGGAGTGGCCCAGGGCGGCAGCGGGTGCGGCGATATCCGCCAGCTTCCACAGTCTCTGTTTCTTTATCCGCACCATCACCGCCATGGCGCATGCGGCGCCGATCAGGCCGCCATAAAACACCAGCCCGCCGGTCCATATCTTCAACGCGTCGAGCGGGTGATCCAGGTATTGCGGATAGTTGACGATGACGAAAAAAATCCGGGATCCCACCAGCGCCGCCAACACCACCCAGAAGGCGATGTCGTACATATCGTCTTTGGATATCCCCTCCTGCTCCCCCAGCCGGGCCATCCACCATATGCCGGTCAAAAACCCGGCAGCCACCAGCAGGCCGTAGGTGTGGAATGTCAGGGGGCCGACAGTCAAAAGCTCAGGGTACATTCAATATCCAGTTCCAATAGTTTTCATAAAAATCGCTTTCATTACGCATGCAGGAGAACCTTGATGGCGCCAGGCATGGCCGCAATCCGCATCGCCTCCTCCGCCTGCCCCAGGCTCATCGTCGCCGAAACAAGCGGAGCCGGGTCAACTGTTCCCTCCGCCAGGGCCCGCAAAGCCTTGTCGAACGGCCCGCACCGCGATCCGATCACTGTGATCTCGTCGATCACAAGCCTGTTCGTATCCAGCCGAGCGGGCGCGGCCACGGTGGTCTTCAGAATGATTGTACCACATGGACGCACAAGCTCCATGGCTCGGGCCAGCCCCTCCGGCGCCCCGGTGGAATCCACCACCACGTCAAACAACGCCTTGCAGGTAACCTCGGTGTCCAGCGCCGTGGTGGCCGCCACACCCTTCAGAAGTTCCAGCTTCTCCCGGCTGCGGCCAATGGCGGTCACATCCGCCCCTTCGGCCACCAGAACCTGGACCACCAGCTGGCCCAGCCGCCCTACCCCCAGCGCCGCTACTTTCATGCCCGGTCGAATATCGGCCTGCTCAAGTATCCGAAACGCCGCGGCCAAAGGCTCGGTGAATACCGCCGCCTGGTCGCTCACATTATCAGGAACCTGGTGGAGGTTTTCCACAGGAAGAGTCAGGTGATCGGCGAAGGCTCCATCCACACCCACAATGCCAAGGACACCCCTGGTGGGGCAATGGTTCCCCATTCTGGCGGTGCAAGCGGGGCAGGAACGGCACGGGATGTTGATCTCCCCCACCACCCTTTTGCCCACCATCGCAGGCTTGCCTGGTACAGGCTCGCCTGGTACAGGCTCGCCTGGCGCAGACTTGTCTGATACCTCTTCCACCACCCCCACGAACTCGTGCCCCAAAACACCGGAAAAATCCATGTATCCTTTTGCGATCTCCAGGTCGGTGGAGCAGATTCCCGCCATGGTCATCCGGATCAACGCCTGCCCGGCGCTGATGACGGGGCGGGGACGCTCTGTGACAAGCCGTGGCTCACCGCCCGCCCCCATTACCAGAGCCCGCATTTATCGACGCGGAGTCATCAGGGGAAGGTGATGCCGTCCGCCGTACGGACCGTTATCGACGTTTTCTTGCTGGGCCTGCTGGAGCCTGGCTTCAAAGTCTGGATGGAAAACTCCACGATCCCGGTGAAAAGTGAAGTGACGATGTCTCCGGTATACGATTCTCGGGATATCTTGACTGCGGCGATTCTATTATACGAGTCCAGGTACACTTCTATGCTCAGAAGCCGGTTGATATCCCCAGGGCCGATATAGTCTGAATACACCCCCCATGTTCCCGGATTGGACGGGCCATCCAGGGCCGGGTGGGATTTACCAGCGAGCCCCTGGCCGCCGCCTCTTGCCCGGAAAGAAGCCGCCTCTCCCATAGAGCTGGAAGGGCCGGAATGGACTATCCGCAGCTGGGTGATCTTGGCTGTGGATTTCGACAGCACCCCGGCGTCGGCGGGGCTGACCGCCATGAGGCCCAACGCTGTGACCATGGCCAATACAGTGGATATCTTCATCGGTTATACCTCCTGTGGAAAAGGCCGGGCTCGGGCGCCCGGCCACTTGATCGTTTAGTGGTAATACTGCGCCGGGGTCATGGAGGCTATATACTCCACAGCCCTGACTATGCACACCCTGATCGCCTTCTCCGCCGGAGTGTTCTGGTACACGCCGATTCCGGCAGGGATGCCGACCCCGCCTACAAATCCGCCGAAGCCGACGAACCAGTCTGTGGATTTACCTTCCACTGTGGTGGCCGCCACCAGGCGACCGGTTTTTGTGTCCACCACCTTGATGTCTATGGCCATATACGCGTTTTTGCCGCTGCCACCCAGCCCAAAGAAGCCACCACCTGTGGGGACTCCTATGCCGGCGGTAACTCCCGCTGAATCATCCTTAAAAGCGGTCACCGCTCCGGTGACCAACAGCTCGGCGCCTTCCATCTGCCCAATAGGAGCCGCCGTCCCTTCCCTCATCCTGCCGGAGGCGCCCAGGTCCTGCTCGGCCATCAAGTCCTGGTGGTCCTGCCTGTCCAGCACGATGAACCTGTTGGAGTTGAACAACGAGGTGGTGAGCATATCCGCCAGCCCCTGGCCCAGCTGCCCATGGCCCGACGCCGATTTGATCAAAAACTTGTTCACAGCGATGCGCGCTCTCGGCCCGTTATACTGCTCCATCTGGGCCTGCTGCATGGAAGGCCCTCCGGTACCGGTGACTACTGCGGTTGGCTCGGTGGACTGGCAAGCGGCGAAAGACATCATAGCCAATGCCATGACCGGCCCCTTTAGGATTGTGATTTTCATGTTAGCCTCCAATATTGTTACGTTCTTCGTGTCTACAGCCGTCCGCCAACCACCCGTGACAAGTCACCCGTGACAGGGTCGGCGGTTTTTATCCTTGTCAGCCGATTAACTCTTCCATAGTCTATTTGTACGGACAACTATATGTTATTGCCAATACCCTATGAAAACAATTAGAAAACCTGCGACGATGACCCAGGCCATGGCGGGCCTTCGCCAAGCTGGCGCAAGCGTGGGCCTTGTCCCCACCCTGGGCCGCCTGCATGAGGGGCACCTGTCCTTGATAAAAAAAGCCAGGAGGGAAAACGACATGGTGGCGGTCTCTATATTCGTCAATCCGTTGCAGTTCAAACCTAAGGCGTATCAGGCGTACCCAAGAGATATTGAAGCTGATAAGAAACTGTTGAATTCGGCGGGGGTAGATTTTCTTTTCGCGCCGGAGCAAGAGAATATGTATCCGAAGGGTTTTGACTCCCAAGTGGAAGTGGTGGGCCTGGCAGGCAGGCTGGAGGGAAAGTCTATCCGGTGGCACTACCGGGGAGTGACCACAGTGGTGGCGAAACTGTTCAACATTATCCAGCCGGACCGCGCCTATTTCGGCCGCAAAGACGCTCATCAGTTGGCCCTCATCCGCAGGATGGTGGCGGACCTGAACTTCCCCGTGAAGATCATCGCAGGCCCCACCATCCGAGCGCGCGACGGGCTGGCCCACTCCTCCCGCAACACCCTGCTGACACCCGAGGAACGAATGGCGGCATCAACCATCCCGAAGGCGCTGCTGGCTATCGAAACGAGGATTCGCAGCGGCGGCGTCGACAGAATGGCGCTGACTAAGGAGCTGGTGACCTTGCTGACCACCGAGCCCTTGATCACAGTGGACTTCGCCGCAGTGGTGGATGCGGACACCCTGGACCCGGATATCTTTGGCAAGAAGACTCTGATCCACGTGGCGGTGATTATAGGCGGTAAAAGGTTGACCGATAATCGTGTGGTGGCAAGCCACATGGTGGCAGGCCACAGGGTGGCAGGCCACAGGGTGGCAGGCCACAGGGTGACAAGCCGGTAGACTACCCCCCGCGACACAATTCTAGTTTGACTTGTTCCAAGTCCTGGCAATAGAATGGCGGAAATTTACCCCATGGGCTGAAAAATGGAACACCTAAGGTCGCTGGTATTAAATAGCACGTATGAGCCGTTGCAGTTTACCAGCGCCCGACGCGCCCTCATCCTCTTTCTTCTGGGTAAAGCCGAAGCGCTGGAATTCGACGGGTTCCACTTCCGCACTTGCTCCACCAGCTATCGGCTGCCCACGGTGATAAAACTGCGGCGCTTTATTAATCGCCCTTATAAAGCATCGGTCTCTTTCTCAAAAAAAAACGTGCTGCGGCGCGATGGTCACACCTGCCAGTATTGCGGCGCGACCGGGGTGAAAATGACCATAGACCATGTGATCCCTCGCAGCAGACAAGGAGAATCCACCTGGGAAAACGTAGTGGCGGCTTGCCGGGAGTGCAACCTGAAAAAAGGAAACAGACCACTGAGCATGGCGGGTATGCGACTTCTGCGCCAACCTCGAAAACCGAAAAACCTGCTTTTTACCATGACCCCGGCCAATACCCCGGATAGCCACGTCCAAAGTTGGGCCAAATACCTGACCAGTCTCCGATAAATCCACTACGTTTGGATAGTGGAAGAATATTTCCTTGGGTGACCCTTTCTGGTGGAAAGTGCCCCCAAACCCCCTCCAAAGACTTTTAGCTGTCCCCCATGCCCCAGGCTTGCCTGGGGGCTGGAGGACAACTGGAGTTTTTTGGAAAGAGTTTGAGAAAGCCTTTTTTCCAAAAAAGGTTTTCTCAATGAAAGAATTCCGCCACTATCCAAACGTAGTGGGTTTACCGATAGAGTCTTGGGTCGATAGCGTCTCGCAGGCCTTCGCCCAGCAGGTTGTATCCCATGACGGTGATAAGGATGGCCAATCCTGGAAAGACGGAGAGCCACCATGCGATTTCAATGTAGTCCTTGCCCTGGGTGAGGATATTGCCCCAGCTTGGTGTGGGGGGCTGGACACCTATCCCCAGGAACGAAAGGGACGACTCTGTGAGGATGGCTCCTCCCACTCCCAAGGTGGCGGAGACGAGCACCGGGGCCAGGGCGTTTGGCATGATATGTCGAAAGATAATGCCCATGTCTGACACACCGATAGCCCTTGCCGCATTGACGAAGTCGCGCTCCTTCAGAGACAAAAACTCGGCCCGCACAAGCCTGGCCACGCTCATCCAACTGGTGACACCGATGACGATCATGATGTTATATATACTCGGGCTCAAAAACGCGATGACCGCCAGAATCAGAAAGAACGTTGGCAGCGTGAGCATGATATCGACAAACCGCATGATGATTTCGTCCATCCAGCCGCCGAAGTAGCCGGCCAGCGCGCCTAGCACCAGGCCAATAGCCGTGGCGATCCCCACCGCGACGAACCCCACAGACAGCGATATTCGCGCGCCATACACCATCCGGGCGAAGACATCGCGCCCCAGGTCGTCGGTACCCAGCCAGTGCTCGGCGGATGGTGGCGAGAGGATATCCTTCGCGTTGATAAACTCCGGCTTGTGCTGGACCAGGAACGGGGCGAAGACCGCGACAAAGAAAAGTCCCGCCACGATCAGAGCGCCCGCCACAGCCAGCCAGTCGCTCATAAAGCGCTCCTTGAAAATACGACTGAACGTCCTGGGGGCTTTTTCACTCATAATGAATCCTCGGGTCCACCATGGCGTAGCTCACATCCGCCAGCAGGTTGGCAAAAAGCGTCAAAAACGCCATAATCACCAGCGATCCCATCACCAAAGGATAGTCCCGACCCATGACAGCCTGATAGAAAAGCTGGCCCGTGCCTGGGATGGAGTAGATGGTTTCGAAAATCACCGATCCTCCGATGAGCCCTGGGATCGACAATGCGATGAGCGTGATGATGGGCAAAGTGGCGTTCTTTAAGGCATGTTTATATATAACCGTCCGCTCCGACAGCCCTTTTGCCCTGGCGCAGGTGACGTAGTCCTGACGGATAACCTCCAGCATGCTCTGGCGAGTAAACCTGCTCATCCCCGCCAGACTGGTGAGCGCAGACATGGAGACCGGCAGCAAAAGATGGGTGCAGTAATCCATGAACTTTCCGTAAGGGCTCAGGTTCGCATGGTTCATCGAGACCACGCCGGAGATGGGGAGCCAGTCGAGCCATACTCCGAACAAGATCATCAGCAGCAGGGCGAACCAGAATGTGGGCATGGAGAACCCGAAGAAAACGAAGAGGCTGGCGATTCTGTCGAAATAAGAATATTGATGGGTGGCGGAGAGGACACCGATGGGGATCGAGATCAAGAAGATGACAGCAAGAGAGAGGATATTGATCAGCAGGGTGATCGGCAACCTCTCCAGTATTTTATCCAGCACCGGTCGGGCGTCCTGGGAGAAGGAGTCGCCAAAATCGAGGACGGCCACCTTCTTGAGCCATAGCCAGTATTGGATATATATCGGCTCGTCCAGATGATACATCTGGCGCAGCTTGACTATCGACTCGGGGGAGACGTTAGGGTTCAGATCCGTCATCGCCTGGGTGGGCGAGCCTGGGGCCAGGTGGATGATGGCAAACGAGATGAGGGTGATACCGATCATCATCGGGAGGACCATCATCAACCTTCGTACAATATACGCTCGCATCTTTCCCTGATGTTTTGTTCAAACCCGCATTTTACCAGATTGGGGAGGGAAGAGGCCGCAACAAACGCGCAAACGTGGCGCTCCCCACCCGCATGCGCCAACGGGCGCTCCGTACGCCAACGGCACAGCAAAAAAAGCCCCCGGACAGGCCGCCCGGGGGACTTTGACAATCGCAGTTCTACTTCACAGAGAGGTTTCGTACTTCTGACTCTATGACACCACCGTGTCCGTCGTCCGCCACCACTTTCCATTGAAACCGCCCCTGCGGCAGGGACATTTCGTCCATACATAGCTCGTCCACGGCGGAGCCAGGACAGGTGAATCTGGATGAAACCTGGCGATCGCTCCCCCGGCCGCAGGCAATGATGGTCATCGACCCGGATAGAGCCAGCATGGCGATTATCAACGCCAACCTGCGGCGGCCACCCGAGGTGAACCCAAACCCTATCAGCAACGCAAAAGCCGCCGTGCCACCTGCCGCCAAGCCCTCATAGTAAGCGTGACGCCCTGCGTTGGAGCCGTGCGACTGCCGGATCGGCTGACAGGTCTCGAATTCACCGTCAGGACAAATATACAGCAGGTACAGTATGTCGTCCCCGTCCTGGTCCTCCAGCTGCTTCCAGATGAACGCCGCGCTACCCTTACGCATGTCTCCATCGTGGGGGAAGACAAGCCATGAGCCGCCGCCGGAGTGGCTGGGCGGTTTGTTCGCTGGTCCAGGCTCCGGCTCGGGAGCCGCTGGGCTCGCTGACGGAGGGGCCGCTGGGTTCGCGGGCGGAGGGGCCGCTGGTGGCGGGGGCGGAGGTGGCGGAGTGGGTGTGGCGGCGAACCTGACACTGACGCTTTTTGCCGCGTCCATTGTCAAGGAGCAGACGTTCGTCAAAACGCCAACGCAGTCCCCACCCCAGGTGGTCACCATTTTCTTGCCCGGAACGGCGGTGAGGGTGACCTGGCCTCCGGCGGGATAATTATCCGCGCATGTCGGTTTGCAGTCGATTCCAGCGCCTGCGCCCGCGCTTGGCGGGGCGGTTACGGTCCCAAGTCCGGTCACCGTTATGTTCAAGGGGAATTGTTTCACCTCGTAAGCGCCGATATCGCAGGCAATGCCTTGAGGCCTGGATATCCCGCGCTGGTCGGCGCCAGTGACGCAAGAGCCTGCGTCTATGGCCACCGAACCGGTGAGCAGGGCATGTGTTTGGGTCTTCCCACCATTGTTGGCCAAGGCTCCCATGTTTATATCAGCCAGAAGAGTATTCGGTAAATCACCGGTCGCATTAAGACCGCAGGTTCCATCGCTGTCTATGTTGTAGCCGGAGGATGTTAATGTTCCAGACCAGGTTCCGCAATCCCCGGCACCCGTATTCCCCGCCACGATGTTGTTTTCTAATACTGCGATACTGCCGACGTCTATTCCCCCTCCTGATCTTTGCGCAGTGTTACCCACTATCGTGGAGTTGGTAATCGTCATTATGCCCCCGTTAATCGTGGTGCCGGAGCTAGAGATACCGCCACCCAGCCAGCAGTGTTGCCGGAGATTGTGGAGTTGGTGACCGTCAGGGTGTCCCCGTCATCGACACTTATCCCACCGCCAGAAACCCTTGCCTTATTGCCAATAAAGGTGGAGTTGGTGATTGTGGCGTTATGGCGGGGCCCGGTCATATGACCTTCTTGAGAAATTCCACCACCTCGTGAAGCCTGGTTTCCGGAGAATGTGGAGTTGCTGACCGTTAAAGCATTTTCAGAATACAGGCACCACCTCGCCCCGCTTCATTGCCAGAGAACGTGGAGTTTCTGATCGCTGTTGGACCGAGGCCTGCTATACCCCCTCCATCACCGGATGCGTTGCCGGAGATTGTGGAGTTGGTAACCGTCAATAGGCCCTTAAATACAGTCATCCCGCCGCCCGCCGTAGTTGCCGCATTGCCGGAGATGGTGCTTTTTGTTACTGTAACCGCGCCTTGGGAATAAATGCCTCCACCGAAGCAATCAGGGTTTTTATTATAGGGGCAATTTTGGCCACTGGCCTGCCCCCCCGTGATCATAATCCTATCCACCGTAAGGCCCACGGCGGTTTGCACTTGAATTACTCCGTCTGCCGTAACGGCGCCATTTCCATTGATTATTGTTTTGGCCGCTCCGGCGCCCTTGATGGTGACGGCGTTTGAAATATCCAGATCGCCGGAGAGGTTCGCGTCATCACCTGTCGCGCCGGTGAGTGTGTATCTCCCGGCGGGGAGGGATATGATGTCTCCGCCAGTGGCGGCCACGCAGTCGCCCCCGGTGGTATCCGCCATCGCATTGACATTATTCACCGCCTCTCGCAGCGAGCAGGCCGCGTCCGTGGCAACGATGTCCGCAGTGGTGTCGACAGTGATAGTGGCAGCCCACGCATTGTCTGTTTGGGCCGATCCCAGCGACAGCAAAACGAATAACAACCTGCATTTCAAAAACGCTTTTCTCATAAGCCCCCCAGATAAATTGGTAACCAGCATCAGAATATGCATAGTTCCAATAAATCTACCTCCCGCGTTTGCGGCAGGCAGTATAATAATAACTACACCAAGCCTGCATACCACCTCACCACGCCCACTGATATTCCGATGAAATGTATTACCCACCCAAAGAGAGAGGTCCGAATGCGGCACTGTGCCCGACTAGACGGAGTCCGACTAGTCGGGCCGGAGCCGACCACCCTACCAGTTAAATGGTGGCTTCGCGCAGGCTCATCAGAGCCGCCACTCTCTCCTCCATCGGGGGATGGGTGGAGAAGAGGCTGGCCATGCTTTTCCCGGATAGCGGGTTGACGATGAACATATGCGCAGTGGCCGGTTCCGCGTCCATGGGTATGGTCCGCGCCGCGCCATTGAGCTTTTGCAGGGCGCTGGCCAAAGGCTCCGGGCGCCCCATCAACATGGCGCCGGTCTTGTCCGCCTCAAACTCCCTGGAGCGGCTGATGGCCATCTGCACCAGCATGGCGGCGACAGGCGCCAGGATCATCAAAGCCAGACCCACCAGGGGGTTGGAGTCGCGATCCCGCCCACCAAAAAAGAAGGCGAAATGGCTGAGCATACTGATGGCGCCGGCAAAGGTGGCGGCGATGGTACCGATCAGGATGTCCCTGTTTTTCACATGGGCGATCTCGTGAGCCAGCACTCCGGCCAGTTCGTCGCGGTCCAGGATGCGGGTGATCCCCTGAGTGACAGCCACCACTGCGTGTTCCGGATTGCGCCCGGTGGCGAAAGCGTTCGGCTGATCGTCCGGGATCAGGTATATGCGGGGCATGGGGATGCCCGCTTTCATGGAAAGCTCGCGCACCACCTGGAATACCCAGGGGGCTTCAGATTCGGTGATAGGCTGGGCGCGGTACATCCGCAGCACCATTTTGTCGCTGTAGAAATATGAGAAAAAATTCATTCCGATGGCGATCACAAACGCGATAACCATCCCCTGTTCCCCACCGACAATTCGACCTATGGATATAAAGAGAAGGGTCATGGCCGTCAGCAAAAAGCCGGTTTTCATCGTATTCATTTAATTTTCACGCCTCCACATTCAAGTTTATTCTCATGAATAACCTATAGAACCGGGAAAGGGCGTTGTCAATGCCCGGCTGTGTGAAAGAGCGATTTAATCCCCCAGCCCAAGCTTGGGCCAAAGCTCGTCAACTCTCTCGACTGTACTCCGGTCCATCACGATCTCATTGGGCCATTCCCTGCCATGCCCTTCATCCGGCAGCTTGGCGGTGGCGTCGATAAACAGCCGTCCGTCACTCTGCACGATGTCGCGTTTCGGGTCGCAGTTATTGAAAAACTTCCACAGCGCCGCGGAGTGGTCGGCCGCATCCATCTCCTCATCCAGGGCCAGGATTATCCGGAAGGCGCGTCCCTTGTCCGCCTCCGCCGCCTGGCGAGCTATTTTCAAGGCGTCTCCCGCCTCTCTTTTCTTCACAGAGATGATCAGCAAAGGATTTTTCACATCCATTAATGGGAGGGAGAAGGAACTCACCTCCTCGGCGCCAGCCAGCCAGATCAACCCGGAATCGAAATCCGCCTTGGTGGGGGCGGCGGCTGGGGAGGGGACTTCCGGTTCTCCCTCTATGCGGCTTGTGGCGTCTATCCCCAGCTTGGCTCCGCACAGCGGCAAGGGGGCGGAGTGGTCCAGCGCGTCGAGCACCCCCTCGGAATGGACCAGCGCATCCGGGATCGACAAGTTGTTCAGCATCAGCCTGGCCACGGTTTTGTAATCATGGATGTTCACATTCTCGTCCACCACCAGGATCATCTTGGCAAAGCTCATCTGCCCCGCGCCCCACAGCGCGCTCATCAGCCGCCGGGCCTGCATCGGGTATCGCTTTTTCATGGAGACGATCACGCAGTTGTGGAACACCCCCTCCCAGGGCAGGTCGTAGTCCACCACCTCCGGGTTAATGGTTTTCAGCAGCGGCAGGAATATCCGCTCTGTCGCCTTGCCCATATAGCAATCCTCCATGGGGGGCTTGCCCACGATGGTGGTCAGGTATATCGGCGCCTTGCGGTGGGTCATGGCGGTGACGTGGAACACAGGGTACTCGTCCGCCAGGGAGTAGTAGCCGGTATGGTCGCCGAAGGGGCCCTCGACTCTGCGCTCCGCCACATCCACATAGCCTTCCAGCACGATCTCCGCCTCGGCGGGGACCTCCAGGTCCACCGTGCGGCACTTAACCAGCTTCACCGGCCTTTCCCTGATGAAGCCGGCCAGCAACATCTCGTCCACCCCGTGGGGCAGCGGCGCCGTGGCGGCGAAGACCACCGCCGGGTCCGCCCCGATGGCCACCGCCACTTCCATCCGTTCTCTTCCGGCGCGGGCGTGTTCGTGGAAGTTGCTGGCGCCGTCCTTATGAATGTGCCAATGCATCCCGGTGGTCATCCGGTTATACATCTGCATCCGATACATCCCCACATTACGGGCGCCGTCCGGCGACTTGGTGAACACCGCCGGCATGGTGATGAATCTTCCTCCATCCTCCGGCCAGCAATGCAGAATAGGCATCAACCGCAGGTCGATATCCGCTCCAGTCAACACCACATCCTGACATGGCGCCCGACTGGCGGAGACCATCACCGGAGGGAATTTGGTGAAGCGAAACAGCTGCGGGAGCATGGCCAGCTTGTCGCTGGCGGTCTCCGGGGGCTTCATGTGGATAAGCGCGTCTATATCGGCGGCGATCGATTCGATATCGCCGGTCCCCAGGGCCATGGCCATTCTTTTTTGGCTGCCGAACGCGTTGATCAACACCGGCATGGAGGAGCCTTCCACATTTTCGAAGAGCAGGGCTTTGCCTCCGCCGGGGGATTTGGAGACGCGGTCCGCTATCTCGGTGATCTCCAGAATAGGGGAGACTTTTTCCTTGATACGCGCAAGCTCGCCGGAGAACTCCAGATGGGCGATAAAGTCTCGTAATGAATCGTAGTTAGTTCTGTCTGCCATGTTTTATATGGAAATAAATTTGGGGTTGTAATGACGCCACATCACGCCATTCTGACCGAAGCTGGGCGGGGAAGCAATAAAAAGGAGAGAGAACCTCACAAACTTACCACCAGCCAATCGGGGTTGGTCGCTTTGTCTATGGATTCAATGAGAAGACTCATTGTGTTAATGCTTCGACGATGTCGATTATGCGCTTAAATTCATCATGCACAGGCTCCAAAGGTAAAAACATTCACTCAAAACAGTACATGGGTACACAGACAAAAAAAAACCCCCGCC
>JAOUNV010000137.1 GCA_029880775.1 Nitrospinota bacterium
CCAGAGCCACTTTCCCCCCGGAATTTTCCCTGGCTTTTTCGATCATGACTGAGGAGTCGAGCGATAAACCTCGCGCTCCAGTACTGGACATATCCGCGATAAGGCGGGTGGGGTTGCCGCATATATGCAGGATGGCTGGCAAGGGCAATAACCCTATAAGTCGTGTTGTAAATGGGGCGGAGAACTGGCGAAACTGATCCGGCATAAGGGTCTGGCTGGTACCGTCCACCACCATCATCACATCGGCCCCAGCGTGGACCAGTTTTGCGCCGTATGCGGCCAGGTGCCACAGAACTTTCTCCAGAAGATCTTCCATGGCCTGAGGGTTGGCTTTCAGATCGTTATACAAGTGGTCGAAGTTATACACTGTGCTCAACACCTCAAAGGGGGTACCCAGCGCGGCGATGATGGGGATATCCGGGTTCCTTCGCTGGGCCGCCAGGGAAACGGCCTGTATCACCTGGGCCATGCGGCCAGATGTGGCGGGGTCCGGGAAGGTAAGATCACCCAGGGTTTCTCTGTCCTTGGGGGAGCTGATGGGTGGGTCCGCCTCCTCTCCATAGCGGGTGGCGCATCCCATGGTTTCCGCTTCCACGTTGATGTCGAAGGGGAGCCGAATCGATTCGAAGCCGTAATGCTCCTGGCAAGCCAGGGCCAGCTGCGCCATAGGCTCCGCCTCGCGCAGAGCCTGGGGCCAGTAGACTCCGGCTATCTTCATGACATCCACCGTGGCGTTTTGGGTGGGGACAGCCACAGGAGGCCGGTCCACCTTTTCCATGTTCAAAACAGCCAGCAATCTTTCTTTGGGTGTCATCACGATTCTCTCCAGCCTATTGGTAAATGCGCCTCACGCCTTCGCGCCAGCTTCCCGTAGCGACTGGACCACTTCTCCTTTGTTAGGGAACCTGTCTCCCGCCTCGCTTTTGGAGAATATCAGCTTCTCATCCAGGCGCACTTCGAAAATGCCGTATGAGCCTTTGAGGCATTCCACCTCCATCCCCAGCTCCTTTTTTATCTCGGCCGCCAGACTGACCGCCATAGGGTAGTAGTTTCAGACTGTGCAGTAGTGTATTGTGACTTTCATGATGTCCTTTCTTTGTTTCATCCATGGTTTATACATAATATAAACCATTTTCGCAAACCCTAATTCTGCGCCACATAAAATTCATATGCGTAAAATCAGTATGTCAGGCGCCGTATCCGCCTAAATGTCTTGTGGAGGCGTATGGATGTGATAGCGCTCTTTGGCGCCACAATGGCGGAGAAGCTGATTAACTTTGATACCATATAAACAGGCTGGCGGCTGCCGGGGCCAATTCCCCTGGGTCGGGATTTATATACACGGGTGGCGGGCGAGTTTGCGCTATTATGCGGGCCGCCTCGCCGAACGATAAAACGCTCTGACGCTACAACACGCGCCAGACGACAGGACAGGTTTGTTTATGGAACAGCATACATTGATATTTCAGCCGTCTGGCCGCAGGGCCAAGGTGGCGGCCGGAACAACGATTCTCAACGCCGCCCGTAAGATGGGCGTGGGCATAGAGGCGGTCTGCGGAGACAATCTCAACTGCGGCAAGTGCAAGGTGGTGGTGATGGAGGGGGATTTTCCCAAGGAGGGGATCACCTCGTCGCTGGGGCACGTGAGCCGGATGGCCGAGAAGGATAAAAAGGTGGTCCGGGAGCTGGAGGAGGAAATCGCCTCCGCCACCACGGAAGAGGCCAGGGACAAGGCTAAGCGCAAAATGGACAAGCTGAAAAAGAAGCACGCCGAGTTGGCCTCCGAGGAGATGGAGGAGAACATGCGTTTGGCCTGCTCCACCACCATCCATGGAGACGTGCTGGTGTTTGTGCCGGAATCGAGCCGCATGTCGGAAGGGGTGGTGAGCAAGGCCGCCGGCAAAATCGATGTGGAGCTAAAGCCCGCCGTGCGTAAATACTATGTCCAGATGGAGCCGCCGGAGCTTTCAGATCCGCAAGGGGATTTTGAGCGGGTGCGCGACGCGCTGGAGAAAGAGCATGGCGTGAAAGTGGAGACTATAGATTACAGGGCGCTGCAATGGTTGCCGGACATTATTCGTCATGACGACTGGAAAGTGACTGTGACAGTGTGGAGCGGGCAGGAGATCATCCGGGTGGAGCCTGGAAAGATGGAACTGAACCTGGGGATGGCCATAGATATCGGCACCACCACCGTGGCCGCATACCTGACCGACCTGGAAACGGGAGATGTGGTGGGCACAGAGAGCATGATGAACCCGCAGGTGAAATATGGCGAGGACGTGATGAGCCGCATCACCTACTGCATGCTCAACCCTTCCACCGGGCTGAAGGAACTGCAGGATACCATCATCGAAGGGCTAAACCGTCTGGTGAAAAACGCCACAGAGAAGCTGGGATATTCCCAGAACGATGTCAGTGAGCTGACTCTGGTGGGCAATTCCACCATGAGCCATATTCTGCTCGGGCTCAACCCGGAGTATATGGGCGCCGCTCCCTTCGCCCCGGTGATCCATCGATCCCTGGATATCAAGGCGGACCGTTTGGGGGTGGAGATCCTCCCTTCCGGCAATGTGCACATCATGCCGATAGAGGCCGGGTTTGTGGGGGCGGATAACGTGGGGTGCCTGATAGCCGACCAGCCCCACAAGCGGGACGAGATGACCCTGCTGATAGACATAGGCACCAACGGCGAGCTGGTGTTCGGTAACAAGAACAGGTTGATATCCTGCTCCACCGCCACCGGGCCAGCCCTGGAAGGAGGCGAGATCGAATATGGCATCCGCGCCACACCGGGGGCTATAGAGGCCATTCGGGTCGACCCGCAGACCCTGGAGGCGAGCTTCAAGGTGATCGGTAGCGACAAGTGGAGCGATGGCAAGATGGATATGCAGGCCAAGGGTGTCTGCGGCTCAGGGATCATCGATGGCGCTGCGGAGATGTTCAAGGCGGGAATTATCAAGAGAAATGGCCATTTTAATCAGGATCTCTCATCCACCAGAATTCGTGAGGGAAAGAGCAAGCTGATGGAATATGTGGTGGCGTGGAGCCATGAGACGGCTATCGAAGAGGATATCACCATAAACCTAAAGGACGTGCGGGCGATCCAGCTGGCCAAGGGCGCGCTATACTCCGGCTGCCAGATGATGATGCGAAAGCTGGGGGTGGAGAGCTTCGACAGACTGGCCATAGCAGGCGCGTTCGGCAGCCATGTAGATAAAGAGCAGGCGATGGTCATCGGCATGTACCCGGATTGCGACCTGGGCAAGGTGGTGTTCCTGGGTAACGCCGCTGGTGATGGCGCCCGCATCGCCCTGCTGAACATGGATAAGAGAGCCGAGGCGGACCTGATCGCCCGACAGGTGGAATATGTGGAGCTGGCGTTGGAAAATGACTTCAACGACAGGCTCACCGAGGCAATGCTATTTCCTCATATGTTGGACAAGTTCCCGCATGTGGAGCATCTTTTCTTTAAGGAAAAATCGAATAAATAGGAGCAGTAAGGCGCCATCAAGCCACATTTCAGAAAGAGGGGTTATTCTCCATCCCCACCTTGCGGGGTGATCAGATAGATGCTTTTCGGATTCTTTATCCCCTTCATGGTGGCGCCGCCGATAAGGTCGAACTTGAATTCCGAAGTGATCGATTCGTCATCATCGACGGAGGAGAAAAACTCCTTGGAGCATAAGATGCGATCAGTCATGGGCAGCTTCATGTTCGTGGAGTCGAAAGCATCCTCCGTCACCCCCTCCATCCTGAAAGTGATGTTTACGTCGTTGCCGTGAATGTCCTGGTTTGTGTCGTCGATAGTGTATGTGTTGCCTATATGCAGCGCCACCCGCACCTGGATCGGGGGATTATTTGTTCGCTCATTTCGTTGCCTGAGGACTGTCAGGATATCCTTTGCCGCCAAAAGGGCCGCGGCTGGCTTGCCGAAGGTGGTCAGGTATCCATCTCCGGTGCTTTTGATGAACCTGGCGTTGAATTGGCCGAAGGCCCATTCGCAGATATCCTTGAGCTTCTTTTTCATGTGAAACGCCATTTTCTCGTCGGCCTGGGCCATCTCCGACGAGTGGCACAGATCGAGAACCAGGATCGACTCGAATGTCTCCACCTCATGGATGTTTTCCACGAAAGAGGAATGAGGGTCGATTTTGTTGAGCCAGGAAAGGTCCATCCCCGGATCCGTTCCATCCCGAACCACCGCCCCCTCCTCGGCCACTTTGACGACGATGTTCAGGGACTTGCCCACATTGATCAAGATCGGGGGGCGGGCTCGCAGCTTCCCATGGATCCGCATCCACATCCCCTTTTTGTATATGAATGTGCCGTTGGTGCTGTCCAGATCCTCTACGTAAACCCTGGCGTCTTCATAGGTCAGGATCAGGTGCCGGTTGGATACCTTCTTCCTGGTAAACTGCAGATCCATTTCCCTGGAGCGCCCCAGCAGGATCGGATTTTTTCGTAAAACATGCTCATCCGCATCCTTGGCTATGGGGTCGCTAACTTTAAGCGTCCAGATGATGTCCATGGGTAATGTCCAAAAAAACAAGAAAATCGCTGGTGTCCAGCTATGCGCAAGGCCGGTCCGGCGCCGCCCTTTTTGTGAATTAGACTAACATACAGGGGGAGGCTCCAGCGAGATTAAAAATCAATTTTGCGAGCGAAATGTTATCCTCGTATGAGGAGAAATCCAGTCTCCTGTTTATATACATCATATTTTGAAAAACACTATCAGGTCATCCGGACGGTGATCCGGATGTGGCGAGGTTGTGACATGACAGAGAATGAAAAGGGCTCGGAGCAGGAGCCGGACAAGGGCCCAAGTCTCTCCATAGGGCTGCGAGTTTTTATAGTGGTGAATATCATCTTGTTGGCCGGGGTGGCCGCGTGGTGGGTCCAGGGCTTCGTGGCCCAGTCTGCCACCCAGGCGAAAATAGAAAAGGCGAAGCAGGGAAAAAACATGGTGGAGATGATTGCCGCCAACCCCGCGCCAAGGGATGCGGGGGACCCCTTCTACCAAACGTCGACATATATCATAGACGCCTCCGACAAGATCAAGTGGATCCATTTCAGCTTCGGCGAGATGAAGGTGTTCGCCTCGGAGAAGATCGCCTCCGACTCGGACCGATGGGACCTGGTATTGCGCCGGACCAAGATTCTGACAAACGGTGGCGCCACGGGAAAAGCGGGAAAAGCAGAGGTGGCCGTCACCATGGCCCAGTCCTTTGATTCTGTGACATCACCGCCGGATAAAGGCTACTTCAAAGATGTGACCACGGAGAACATCCTGGAGAACAAGAACCCGGCCCTGGAAAAGTGGTATAACTACAATTTTCTGACCCACAAGCTCAATCCGCGGAAAGCCGTGTATGTGATGAAAACCACCAAGGGTGATTTTGTGAAATTCGAGCTGAAAAGCTACTACTGCGCCGGCCTGGCCGCCTGCTACACCATCAGGTACGCATTCCTGAAGCCAGAATAAGGCCCCCCCGTTAGTCGAGCCGACTCGTCAGTCGAACTGGTTCGTCGGTCGAGCTGGCTCGTCAGTCGAGCTTGGCTCGCCAGTCCGACTCGGCCCCCCCACCAGGATCGGGGCCTGGAGCCGTAGGCGGCTCCGCGGCAAGTGTGGGTGGGCCCGCGTCCTTGGGCGAGAAGAAAGCCGCCAGTTTCCTCAGGATCGTCTTGAAAGCTTGATAGATCTTCGGCGTGATCCAGAGCGCGAAAAGGAAGAAAACTATAACGAAGCCGAGCATGACATACGGGTGATTGAACGTGACCCACAGCGCGCCGACAGCGGTCACATCCTCCGCTATGGAAGCGAACCAGTTGCTGAAAGGCTCCGGGGAAGTGTTGATCATCAGCCGGGTGGCAGCCTTGGTGCCGTGAGCGGAGGTGGTGACCGCGCCTCCCATCAAAAAAGCGATGAACTGCGCCTCCTGGCTGACCGGCGCCATAGCCTGGGCGGCGATGACCGCGCCTGCCGGGATCCGGATGAACGAATGAACCGCGTCCCAGGCGGAATCGGCCCCAGGGGTCTTGTCCACGAAAAACTCCACGAAATACATGAATCCGGCGATGGCGATAATTTCCGGGCTTTGCAGGAAGAGAAGTTCCTCAGGCAGGACGATGTGCCCCGTGAGCCCCATGATCCCCAG
>JAOUNV010000138.1 GCA_029880775.1 Nitrospinota bacterium
AGGGGATGTGGTGACCACTATTGATGGAGTGGCGATAGCCAACGATGGCAGTATCAGGTTAAAGGAGGATCTGCGTGTGTCTGCCGACTATATGGTGCGTAAGCGATTTTTGGGCGATAAGGTGGAACTTGGAATAATAAGGAACAAGGCCCGCATGAAGCTTCGGTTTCCTTTGGCCGGAGCAAAGCCGCTGATCCCGCTGGTGTATGACAGGATCCCCACCTATTACATATTCGGAGGGATGGTGTTTACTCCCCTGACGAAAAACTACCTGATGGAATGGGGCCGGTCCTGGAGCCGCAATGCGCCGCCTAAGCTTGTGGCCGAATCGCGGGGCGCGCTGGTCACGGAGGATCGGAGCGAAATAGTGATGATGAGCAACACCCTGGCCCATCCCATGAACGCCGGATACCAGGATTTGTTTTACAGCGAAGTGGCGAAGGTGAACGGGGAGCCAGTGGGGGACATGAAAACACTGGCCAACCTGCTGGATAATGCCAAGGGAAAATATACCTTGATAGAGCTGGAGCGGGGCGTGACCATCGTGGTGGACAACGAAAGAGCGGCGGCGGCGGAAAAAGAGATCCTCGGCAGGTCTGGCGCCTCGCACAGGGCCTCCCCCGATTTGCGATAGTATTGCCTGACCCGATGTCAGTCCAGGGCGCCGGTTAGCTTGGCAAGTGTCTGCAGGAATGTGAAGCTACGCATATTGTGGCCGTAGCGCAGGGCCTTTTCGGTGAACACGCCACTCCCCTCCGGAGCTACGGAAGGGTGGACACCGTCATAGCTAATGCCTCTGTTGGGCAGATCCTGCAGGGCTTTCCAGTAATTCAGGGCGGGGATCTTGTGGCGCGCGGCGATTTCCAGGATCACATGATTGGCCATGTGCGCCTCGGCGGCGGCTTTTTTTGTCCATGGGGCGTCCGGTATGGTGGAGAGTATGGGAACCACTCCTTCCCTGATCAGAATCAGGATTATTTTTTCGATGTCCACCACGAATTCGTCATAGTTGCGATCCACATTGTTCGTCCCGAACATGACTAACGCGAAGGTCGGCTTGATCGTCTTGATTTCGCACTCCACCGGTGTGATCCCAGGACAAGGGCTAAGGCCCACCTCCAGCGCGTGCTCAGCGCCCCATGCCCGCACTCCGGCGTATGAATCCCGGTTGAACGAGTTCTTCCCCCCCCCAAGCTTTCGTATACTGAATCTGTCTATTACCGGCAAAAGCCTCCAATGGCGGCCCACGTCGTATTTCCCGTCTCCGATGGGGAAAAGGAATGGCCGATACGCTGTGATGGAATCCCCCATTTTGGCGAACACATCGGGACGCATGCCCCTGGCCGCTCCCCGACGATATATTTCGGTCACCGATCTCATCACATCGGGACCAAGATCCGGGATCACTGGGGCCAGCTTCGGATTTGTATGGAGAATATCGGGTACTGTTGGGTTCTGACCCAGCCAAAGCAAGAGGGCGCCCAATGCCAGAGCCACAACAAGCAGGGCCTGGAAAATTCGTTTTCCATCCTGGATATATTTCATTTTCCCTACAAGTTGTTTGCAGACTGTCCCGATATCAAGACGCCAATAGCCGAACAAGGCTGTTTCGAAACTGAAGTTTATGCCGCATGGCAAATCCTTTCCACGTAAAATTCCACTCGTGGACAATATCCTTATCAGGCGCGCTTGGCAAGCGCATTTCCCTCGCTTGGGTGGGCTATATATTTATTTCATCATCTTCGCGTCACGGCAGGATGATATATAGCGAAAAGCCTTTATTAGCGGTTGCCAAAGCCATATAGCTGAATATACTCTTTACTCAACGCGAATGATCGCGGAACATATTAAGGAGTAAATTATGATTTACATTGGAGCTTTATTGCTGGTGGGCTCGCTGGTGGCTATCCACGAGTTCGGTCATTTCGTGGCGGGCAGGATGATGGGGGTCCCCATCGCTGTTTTTTCCCTTGGTTTCGGGCCCAGGGTAGCAGGCTTCACCTGGGGCGAAACTGATGTAAGGCTTTCGCTGATCCCTCTTGGGGGTTACGTTCTCCCGGCCATCGAGGACGAAGAAGATTATCTCCGCCTTGACGTAAAAGCCCGTATGCTGTTTTCCCTTGGTGGCCCGGCGGCCAATTTCCTGACTGCTATCTTTCTTATCGCCATGATCAATGGGCTCTCCGGTAATATTTCCGCATTCCAACTATTGGTGGCGCCGGTGATCCAGGCGTCGGAAATGTTTATCTTTTTCATAATCTCCATACCAATGATTTTCTCTCAGCCACAGGAGGTCTCCTCTGTGGTGGGGATGGTTTCTGTCGGTGGCCAGGTTATGGACGCCGGACTGGTGGCGGCATTGAAGTTCGCCGTGATCATCTCTCTTAACCTTGCTATATTCAACCTGCTGCCGCTCCCGCCGCTGGACGGGGGAAAGATAATGCTGGATACGTTGGAATATTTGGACCCCAAGCTGGCCAAAGTTTATCTGCCCGCATGCGTGATGGGCTGGGTGCTGTTGATCGGGCTTATGCTTTACGCCACCGCAAACGATATCGCCAGGCTTTCGACATAAAGTCAAAGCCGGGTCGGCCAGCCACAGCCAGGGCGTGGAATCGTAACGAGCATATTTTCTTCCGTTCATATATTATTCATATGGAAACTATGGCGACTCATATGAGAGTAATTATGGAAATGCGTCCCGGCGTAATGGCAAGTATGTTTCTTGCCTTTGTGGCCCTGGCCCCCCCCGGCCCGGCCTTATGCCAAGGCTCGTCTAATGACCGGGGGGAGGGGTCGTCTTCCGCCACCAGTCAAAGCTCCTCGTCCGATGAAAAGACAGCCACCACCGAGCCTGACTTCAGCCAGGAAATTTCAAGCCCGGATAAGAACGCCTCTCCTGAAGTAATCGAGGAAGAGACAACCCATGAAAGCCAGGAGCAGGCCTTCGCAGAACCGTGGCTGGAGGAAATCCTCAGCCCTGCGCCAGACCTGGTGGATGACCATGTCTCTATCGCCGAGGATAGGGACTTGTTGGAGCAGATCGGAAAAACCGGGATGGACCTGGCTGGAGCTGTGGGTGAACAAGGAATCAAGATCATAAAGAAAGCTGAGAAGATGATCGACAAGCAACACTCCTGGTTTTCCGGTGAGCTGGAGTCGACGGCGATTTTGGTGGACAGCTATTTCGACAACGAAAACTCGAACGTGGAGTCGAACCAGAGCCAACTCAAGGTCAGCTTCTCCGTGGCTTATGAAAAATATAGCAAACCCCGGCCAGGCGCCGGCCTGGACATAAAGCTGGTTCTGCCCAGGTTCGAGCGCCGCGTGCATTTGCTGGTAAGCGGCGACCCAGAGGAGCTGACCACCGATGCGGAAGGAACCTATAAAAATCCAGCTTCCATTCTACCCAAGGTCGAAGAAGTCCCCAAAACCGCCGCAGTCCGGTACTTCCTGATCGCCGTGGACAGGATGAGCCTGAGTGTGGACGGCGGCGTGGATATCAAGGATTTGGAACCGATTGTTTTCTTCTCATCGCGCTACAGGCTGGACATAGACCTGCATCCAAACAGGCTGCGCTTCACCCAGTACGCCAAATGGTACACCGACACCGGCTCGCAGCTTATCACCCGGTTTGAGTGGGACCATTTGATCGGCGACAGCTGGCTCATACGCGCTGGGACCGAAGGGAGATGGTATGAACAAAGGGAAGGCTATTTCTACCTGGGCCGGGGGGAACTGTATTACACTCTGCGCGAAAACAGCGTGCTTTATTTCAACGCCACGTTCAACTTTGAAACCATGCCAGAAAACCGGCTCACCCTGCCGCAGGTCAAAGCCCTGCACCGACGCAACATCTGGAGGAGCTGGTTTTTCCTGGAAGGATCCGTGTTCGCCTCCTGGCCGGAGGAAAAAAGGTACACCATTGTGCCTGGCGCTTCGATCAAGGTGGAGTTGCTATTCGGACGTTACGCGGCTACAAAGTCATAACCCCTTGGAACCAGTCAGTCCGTGACTTCCACTTTCACAGAACCGGAATGATCCTTCTTTGGTAAGTTCACGGTCAGCAAGCCGTCTTGAAGGCTGGCGTGGACCTTTTCCTCGTCCACCTTCCGATTGAGACGGAAGACCCGAACGAATCTCCCGCCGGCCCGCTCCATCCTGTGGTAGGAGACGGACTGCGCCTCTTCCGATTTTCGCCGTTCACCTGCCAGGGTTATCATATCTCCAGATACCTCCAACACTATATCGTCCAGCAAGATACCTGGAACCTCCGCCTTCAACGTAAAGCCGGAGGCTGTCTCGAAAAGGTCGCAAGGAGGCGTCCACATAGATGGCATGTTCGCCTCCATGCTCAGCGCTTCGAGGGAGTCGTCGAAAAGCTTGCCCATCCCCTCACTGATAAGGAACATCTTGCTGGAAGAGCCCCAACGTAATATCGACATGCAAGCCTCATAAAAACAGGAATCGGATGAGAATCATTTTAAAGCAGCTCAGGGAATGCCGCAAGCACATTCGGCAACCCCCTGAGCATCACAATATCGCGTCTTTGCGATAGATTACTTATCCTTGTCCGTGTCCTTATCCTTATCCACGTCCACGAACTCGGCGTCCACCACATCATCTGCGGGGGGCTGCTGATCCGGTTTCCCGCCTGAAGCGTCTCCATGAGGGGCGCCGCCTGGCCCATCCTGGGGCGCGGACTGGGCCGTCTGTTTATAGATTTCCTCGGCCAGCTTATGGCTTGCCGTCTGGAGCTTTTCCATCGATTCCTTGATCTTGTCCGTATCGCCACTTTCCAGAGACTGTTTAGTTTCGTCAATGGCGGCCTGGATCGTTTCCTTGTCCGCATCGGCCAGCTTGGAGCCATGCTCGTTAAGGTTCTTCTCCGCCTGATAGACCATAGCGTCCGCCTGGTTGCGCGCTTCAGCCCGTTCCTTGGCTCGCATGTCATCTTTTTCGTGATCCCCGGCTTCCTTCACCATCGTCTCGATATCCTCCTGGGACAAACCGGACGACCCGGAGATGGTTATTTTCTGTTCCTTTCCGGTACCTTTGTCCTTGGCGGAGACATGAACTATGCCGTTGGCGTCGATATCAAATGTGACTTCGATCTGCGGCATCCCCCTTGGGGCCGTCGGAATCCCTTCCAGGTGGAACTTGCCCAGGGTTCTGTTGTCGGCAGCCATCTGACGCTCCCCTTGCATAACGTGTATCTCCACGGAGGTCTGGTTGTCCGCCGCAGTGGAGAACACCTCGCTCTTCTTTGTGGGGATGGTGGTGTTCCTTTCAATAAGCCGGGTCATGACTCCACCCAGAGTCTCAATCCCCAGGCTCAGAGGAGTGACATCCAGCAGCAATATGTCCTTCACCTCGCCAGCCAGCACGCCCGCCTGGATCGCCGCCCCGGCGGCCACCACCTCGTCCGGGTTGACTCCCTTATGAGGCTCCTTGCCGAAGTATTCGCGAACAGCCTTTTCCACCATCGGGATGCGGGTGGAACCGCCAACCATGATCGCCTCGTCCACCTGGGCCTGGGTCAGCCCGGCGTCCGCCATGGCGCTCTTCACTGGCCCCAGCGATTTTCGCACCAGTTCGTCAATCATCGACTCGAATTTAGACCGGCTAAGCTTGACCAACATATGCTTCGGCCCGGAAGCGTCCGCAGTCAGGAATGGGATGTTTATCTCCACTTCCGGCTGCAGGCTCAGCTCTTTCTTCGCCTTCTCCGCTTCGTCCTTCAGCCTTTGCAGCGCCATCACATCCTTGGCCAGGTCGATCCCTTCCTGCTTCTTGAATTCGGTTATAAGCCAGTCGATGATCAGGTGGTCGAAGTTATCTCCACCCAGGTGCGTGTCGCCGTTGGTGCTTTTGACCTCCACTACGTTGTCACCCACCTCCAGGATGGAGATATCGAAGGTGCCGCCGCCCAGGTCGTACACCGCCACCGTCTCGTCCGCCTTTTTATCCATGCCATAGGCCAGCGCTGCGGCGGTGGGCTCGTTGATTATCCTTTTCACATCCAGCCCGGCTATCTGGCCTGCATCCTTGGTGGCCTGGCGCTGGGCGTCGTTGAAATACGCAGGAACCGTAATCACCGCTTCGGTAACTTTCTCTCCCAGATAGGCCTCGGCG
>JAOUNV010000011.1 GCA_029880775.1 Nitrospinota bacterium
CATCGCCACCCCCAAGGAGGGGAAGACGGAAGTGGAGGACATGCTACGGGGGACTGTTGTTTTCGACAACTCCGAACTGGACGACATGATCATCATGCGCACTGATGGATCCCCCACATATAACTTCTGTGTGGTGGTGGATGACACCGACATGAAAATAAGTCACGTAATCCGCGGCGATGACCATCTGGCCAACACGCCTCGTCAGATTGTGATCTACAAAGCTCTGGGGTTGGAACCGCCCAAGTTCGCCCATGTCTCCATGATCCTCGGTAATGACGGCAAGCGGCTCTCCAAGCGGCATGGCGCCCTCTCCGTGCTGGAATACCGCGACATGGGGATCCTGCCGGACGCCTTCGTGAACTACCTGACCCGGCTGGGATGGAGCCATGGGGACCAGGAGGTCTTCACCCTGGATGAACTGAAAAGCTTGTTCGACATGGACGCGGTGAGCAAATCCGCCTCCAGGTTCGACCCGGAAAAGATGACCTGGACCAACTCTGAGCATATGCGCAAAATGGACAACAGCGCGCTGGCGAAGACCGTCGGTAGCGCTTTTGATGGGGTTCCGGAGGACAGGCTGGACACACTGCTGGAAATGCTGAAGCCGCGAGCGCGGACGCTGGTGGACCTTGCGGCCAGCGCCAGGATATACCTGGGGGATGAGCTTGAATATGACGAAAAGTCTGTCAAAAAGTTTTTGACTTCCGATACTGCGGCTTTGCTCGTAGAGCTGGCGGATCGCCTGGAAGGGGCGGATTTCGACCGGAAGGACGACATAGAAGCGGCGTTTAATGGATACCTTGAGGAGAAGGGGTTGAAGCTGAAGGCTCTGGCGCAGCCTGCGCGGGTGGCGCTGACCGGGGGTACGATAAGCCCCGGCCTGTTCGATATTATGGCTTTCATGGGCAAGGATAAATGCTTGGCTCGTATACGGGAAGGCGCCCGGCGGGCGCAAGGATAAGGCAATAGCGGGAGGCTGGAAACAATGGCGGGTAACGAAACCAAAAGGCCGATAAGCCCTGGCGCCGAAGATGAGCTGGGCCGGACGCACAAGGTGCTGGACAAGGGGGAAGTGGAACTGGTGGACTATGTGGGGGATGACCGGACCGTTGCGCGGGCGGCGCGAACCTCATACCAGGGGAGCGATGGCAAAAGCGAGGAGGCGGATCTGCGGCTGATCACCAGGCTGTGGAATGACCGGCACACATCCCCTTTCGAGATGGTGGGGGTGACCTTTCGTATCCGGTTGCCCATATTCGTGATGCGCCAGCATGTGCGGCACAGGACCGCGTCGCTGAATGAGTGGTCTTTCCGATATACCGAATGCCCGGAGCTTTTCTATGTGCCTGACCATGACGATGTGCGAAGCCAAAGCAAGACAAACAAGCAGGTGGGCGAGGGGAGACTGGATGAGGACGCGGCGTCAAAAGCGCGAACTTTGATTGACGGGATGAACCATCACGCATATACGACTTACCGCCAGCTTCTGGAGCTGGGAGTGGCCCGGGAGCAGGCCAGGGTGGTGTTGCCGGTTTCGGCGTACACCCAGATAGTGTGGAGCATGGATATGCGCAATCTTCTGCACTATTTTTCGCTACGGCTGGCCCCGGACGCCCAGAAGGAGATTCGCGATTACGCCAAGGTTATGGCCGTGATTGTGAAAAAAGGTTGGCCGTTGATCTGGAAGGCTTTTGCGGAGGGGAACGAGGCGGCCAGGAACATCTGACCGCCAATAGTTTTAAGCGGCAGTGACGGCGCTTGGTCGGTGTTATAAAAGGTGGGTATTTTTCGAGGATCTGGCAGAGTCATCCGTGGTCAGTTGCTCAGGGTTTCCCATGGCGGGGAGCCACAATACAAAGCATGACCCTTTTCCCAGAGTTGATTTAGCCTCGATTTCGCCCCCGTGGCTCCTCATGATCTTTCGGGCCGAAGGCAAGCCCAGACCAGTCCCCCGAGTCTTGGTAGTGAAGAAAGGTTCGAATATGTTGTCTAATGTATCCTTGGTCATTCCCTCACCGCTATCCTCCAGGCTGATCCTGATCCATTTTCCTTTTACGGAGTCGTGATCTGTCCTTAGGTAGGCCTCGATCATTAACTTCCCCCCGTTGGGCATTGCGTCCACCGCGTTTAGCACGATATTCCATAACACTTGAGTTACTCGCTCCGGGTCCATCATTGCCCGCAAACCCGGCTCCGCGTTGATTTGTATTTCTATGGAATCGGGCAGCCTGGAGCCTGATTTGAGCAGGGTGACAAGTTCGTTTAATATTTCGTCCAGCCCCGCTTCCCGGAAGTGTGGCTTGCGAGGGGAGGAATATTCCAGAAATTCGGTAATAATGTTGCTCAGCCTGTCCGCCTCCCTTAAAGTTATATTCATCAGCTTTGTGTTGTTTTCGTCCAGAATGGAGGAGAGGTCCGACGAGAGCATTTGTATTGAGCCGGAAAGCGAGGCTAGCGGGTTTCTGATCTCATGGGCTATGACCGCCGCCACTTTTCCGACAGCGGCCATTCGTTCAGATTCGGCCATGCTCCTCTCCATAACTTTCAGCTCAGTGATATCCTCAAAAACCGCAATGGCGCCCTGGATTTCCCCACCCACCGCGAATTTGCTCAACGACATTGAAAGAAACACCTCATCGGACTCAGGTGCTTTGTACACCCATTGGAACCGCTTGTCCGTTTTCTCACTGGCGCTGATATTGTTTAAGAATTCCTCTATTTCGCTGAGTTGCAGGATGTTGTCGGCCGGTTTCCTGATGATCTCCTCGCTCCTGACCCCCAAGATTCTCTCGGCCGCGGGGTTTGCGGAGAGCACGCTTTTGTCTAGTCCGATTGCCATGAAACCCAGAGACATATTATTGAGGACGTTTTCGTGAAACGCCTGAAGCATAGTGAAGTCCTCTATTTTTTTTGCCAGCTCTTGCCCTGTTTTTCTTAAAAGTCCGGCGATTTGGCTGCTCATCACCGCCACAAAAATAAAGGAAAGAGTGTTCACCAGAATGCTGATGAAAGCGTAATAGAAAATTTTGGGGTCGGCAAGAGGTGGGAAGGGGTAGTATGGCCTGATGTAGCCCATATACTCGGACACTACCAGACCTGAAAACAGTAGTGTGGACATCCCTGCCAAGGCGTAAGTGGCAAAGGCCCTGCCGTAGAAAAAGGACGCGACAATCACGAGGACATACATGAACGTGAAAGGACTGTTGAGCCCCCCGGTGGAGTATACAATCCATGTAATCAGAAATTGGTCGATCAATAGCTGGAAATAGGCGAATCGGCGATGGTTTGATCCCCAATTTTGATACAGGGCATAGATAATCGTCAGCAGGTATGTGATCGCCACGGGAGCCAGCGCAGGTATATAGTCGCCCAGCCTGCCGAATTTCGCCTGGTAATACACCACCACCCCCATGCAAAGAGAGATGATGGCCAGCCGGGCCGTCAAAAGAATGGTGTTGTAGGTGGGGGCGTTGGCCCTGATAGTGATGCTATCCTGGAGGGGATCGGCCATGTTCGACGCTAATCAAGAATCCTGGCCGGAGCTTTTCGCCCCGGCCAGTTCTTTAAGTAATGTTTCAGGTTTTTGCCCTCAGCCGACGACATCTCCCAGCTTGAAAATGGGCATGTACATGGCGACGACCACGAAGCCGACAACGACACCCAGAAAAACCATGAGCATTGGCTCCAGAAGCGATGTAAGCGCCTCCACAGCGGTGTCCACTTCGCTGTCGTAAAAGTCAGCTATTTTATTCATCATCTCGTCCAAGGCGCCTGTCTGCTCGCCAACCTCGATCATTTGGACCACCATCATGGGGAAAACCCCCTGCTCCTTTAGAGGTTCGGAGAGGCCTTTACCTTGTTTGATGTCATCGATAACTTCAAGGACCGCAATTTCTATGACCTTCTGCCCTGCAGTCCTGGCCGTAATGTTCAGCCCCTCTATGATCGGCACGCCGGAAGCTATAAGGGTACCCATTGTCCTGGTAAACTTGGCCACGGCGATTTTCTGAATCAGCTCTCCCAACACCGGCAGTTTCAAGGCCAGCCTGTCTGTAAGAATCATTCCCTTTTCCGTTTGTCGGAATTTCACAAACAGAAAAATCACAACCACCGGCATCACGAAAACCATATACCATCTTTCGATCACGAAGTCGGAGAGGTTTAGCACAATCTGAGTGGGCCATGGCAGTTCCTGCCCCATATCGCCGAACATCGTACCGAACATGGGGATAACAAAAACCAGGAGGAATATGACAACCGCCACAGCCACTGAAACAATGGCCGCAGGATAGACCATGGCGCCCTTCACTTTTCCCTTCAGCTCCATGGCTTTTTCCATGTATTCAGCCAGGCGAATGAGGATCTTGTCCAGAATACCTCCCACCTCTCCGGCTTCGATCATGTTGCAGAACAACTCGTCGAAGATCTTCGGGTGCTTGCGCAAGGCGTCGGCGAAGGTTTCGCCAGATTCAACCTTTTGCTTTATGTCCGAAATCGCCCTGGCGAAAATCCTGTTTTCGGAAGAATTCGCAAGGATAGAGAGACATTGAACCAAAGGCAGTCCTGCGCTTATCATAGTCGCGAACTGCCTGGTGAAGATAACCACATCCTTTTGGGTGGGGCCTCCACCGAAGAGGACAAGATCCTTATTTTCCCCTATCTTTGTATATTTTATATGCTGGCGGCTGAGCATGGTCTTGGCCTGCTCAATATTCTCCGCCTCAATCATCCCCTCTTTGGCGCCCGCCTTGGTCGTATATTTGTATTTAAACTCTGGCATGACAAATTCCTTTTTCCATTATCCTACTACAGATCATAACCTCTACCGGTCTCTTTTAATACATGTTTAAATACTTTGTATTTATTGGTCAAGTCCTTCAGCGCTTTTCGGAGCATTAATTCAAAATTCGAAAACTCCCCCTCATTAAACACCATATCCACACTGAGACTGAAAGCTTTAAATTCATCCAAGGTTTTCAAGCTTTTACCCACCACCACTATAAACACATTTCTGCGCTTATCCATGGTCAACGGCTCAAG
This sequence comes from Nitrospinota bacterium, assembly GCA_029880775.1. GTDB lineage: Bacteria > Nitrospinota_A > UBA7883 > UBA7883 > UBA7883 > JAOUMU01. The sequence goes on from JAOUNV010000011.1 coordinate 5,044, forward strand.
GAACTTATGTATGGCGTTCTTGGATGGGTCCATCCCACCGAATCTTTCATTTAGAAATATCAGGTCGTACGTGTTAGCCTGCAACTTTTTATATCCGTCCTCCTGGCTGCCAGCCAGGGTTATCTGGTACTCCAGCTTCTTAAGCACCGGCGACACCTTGGATGCGTTCTGGGTATCCGCCACCAGCGCCTTGTATTTGCCTTCGCCTAAAAGATCGATCTCATGGTCTAGGGCTCCACCCGTAATGGGCAATCCTTTCACAGCCGATCCTTTGGGCGGCAGAATCACATCCTGGGTTTGATCCATAGGTTTATCCCCGGCGCCACGGAACACATTTATCGCTCCCTTGCAGCTGGGACACTTAAAAACTTTCGAGCCGGCAGCGGGGACCAAGTTGTCCGGTATGCTTACTACTTTATGACAATTAGTACACGAGATTTTCATATTCGCCTACCGCCTCTTTCTCTTCGGCGCGCCGTCCACTCCCTTGGAGTAATCGGAGTCCATGTCCAGCCCATCTATATCTGATGTCTTTTCGCCCCTGGTTTGTTTGATCTTGTCGATCTTCCTCTGGACCTCGGATTTGCGTGAGGCGTATGCCACAGCCGTCTCCTCGGTAATCAAATCCGTGGCGTAGAGTTCGGCCATGTGCGCGTCGAAGGTTCTCCATCCGAAAGGCTCGGCGGCGGTAATTATGTCGTAGAAGGTCTTTCCCTCCTCCTCTCCGTTCAGGATAGCGTCCTTGACACGAAGGTTCATGCCCATGATCTCAAATGCGGCCACCCGGCCACCACCCTTTTTAGGAAGAAGCCTTTGGCATACCACCCAGCGAAACGTGTCCGCCAGCCTTATGCGGATAAGCTGCTCCTCCTCCTGGTCGAACATGCCGACGATACGGTTTATCGTCGAGCCGGCGTCCACCGTATGGAGGGTACTCATCAGAAGATGGCCTGTCTCGGCGGCGGTCATGCCAATCTCCATGGTGTCCCGGTCCCGCATCTCACCCACCAGGATCACTTTGGGGGCCTGACGCAAAGCAGCGCGAAGACCGCTGGAAAAGGTGTCAAAATCTTGCCCCATCTCCCGTTGGTTAAACGTGGCCATTTTGTGGGGATGGGAAAACTCCACTGGGTCCTCCAAGGTGACCACATGGATCGGCTTTTTCCTGTTTATCTCGTCGAGCATGGCGGCCAGTGAAGTGGTTTTGCCGGAGCCCGTGGCGCCGGTCACCAATACCATACCGTTTTTCTCCTCAATGATCTTCAGCATAACCTTCGGGAGGCTCATGTCCGCAATGGTGGGGATCCGGGATTCAAGCTTCCTGAGCACCAGCGAATATGTGGCGCGCTGGCTGAAGATATTCACACGAAACCTGGCCCTGTCTCCCAGGGAGTAGGAACAGTCAGCAGAGCCTTGCTCCAAAAGCTGACGGGTGAGCCGCGGATCCGAGTTGATTATAGTAAATGCGATGTTTTCTGTTTGAAATGGAGTGAGCCTACCTAGCGCAGGTTTTATCGCCACTTCCCTCAAGATACCAGAGGCCTCTACTTGTAGCGGTTTGCCGACGGTGAAGTTCAAGTCTGATACGTTTGGATGGCTATCCAGCATCGTATTCAAAATGAAATCCAAGTCCTTTGATTGCATCTATCCCCCTAACGAGCAACACAATATTTCATAGTCCATCTAAAACCGATGCTGACCTGCGGTCATTACCTAAAGCCACCCATTTAATTATATGCTAATTATATCATCAAAACAACTACTTTTGCTATTTTTTTGTTAATTGATAAAAACCCAAATCCGTTTAAAACACAGTCTCGCCCACCCTCTCTTTAACCTGCGATTTATAGAAGATGCTGTTTCCATAACGAATAGACTCGAAGTCGTCAGACAGTCCATAAAGATTCTCCGTCACACCCAGGATCAACAAACCTGATGTGTTGAGAATCTTGGAGAATTGGCTGAATATTTTCTTTTTCGTAATGTCATCAAAATATATCAATACGTTGCGGCAGAAGATAATATCGTACGCGCCCAGATTTGAAAACGATTCAGTAAGGTTGATACGTCGGAACTCAACCATTCTTTGCAGGTAAGGCTTTATCTGCCACAAGTTCCCTACCCTGTCCAGGTACTTGGCCTTCTGAAGGGCGTTCAGGCCTCGGTCCGATTCCAGGTCGGTAAACTCCCCGGCCACCGCCCGAGCCAGCACCTTGGGGCTTATATCCGAGGCCAATATGGAAAAGTCATCCAGTGTCACACCGTTGCCCTTGTTGCTCTCTATGTAATCGGAGAGGATCATGGCTATGCTATACGGCTCCTGCCCTGTTGATGAGGCGGCGCACCATATTTTCACCTTTGGCCCCTTGCGCTGGTATGTGTGGCTTTTTCTGTTTAACACAAGTTCCGTCAGCTTTGGCGCCAGATGCGCTTTGAATGCTTCGAAGGGGTGAATGTCCCGGAAAAAAGAGGTCTCGTTGGTTGTGATGGCAGAGATTATCTGGTCCCTCAGGTCGGCGTTTTCCCGAATCGACAGCGTCTTGTTTAGTTCGGAGAAGCTTTCATACCCGTGGGCGGCCAGTAGAGGCTCCAGCCGCTGCCGAACCAGGTATTTTTTCGACTCGTTGATATCAAGACCGCAGATTCTGTATATATATGCCGTGATGTCGGCAAATTCCTTCTCTGTAATTTCCATGACCTTCACCCATTCCTCTTCTTCACAACCGTCTCAATGGCGGGAGCAATCTGCTCTATTGACAGAACTTCGTCCACCGCCCCAGTCGCCACGGCGCTTCCAGGCATCCCCCACACCACGCTGGTGGGCTCGTCTTGCGCAATAATATGCGCACCGGAGGTTTTCAATCCTACCATTGAATTGGCGCCATCGTTGCCCATGCCGGTGAGGATCGCCGCCACCAGATTCCCTCCATAAACATGGTTAGCCGATTTGAACAAAATATCCACTGATGGACGACAGCCGTTCTCTGGCGGGTCATCCGTTATCGAAATCCTCGATTCTCCGTCGGCCCCGGACTTCACTATCATGTGCCTTCCTCCAGGGGCTATAAACACCTTGCTGCCCGACACTATTTCTCCGTTAACCGCCTCCAACACAGGGCAAGGGCATTTTTTGGCCAGGCTCTCCGCCAGAGACTGGGTGAACTTGGGCGGCATGTGCTGCACCACCAGGATAGGTGTCTTGACCCTCTGCAAAAGTTCCGGCAACATCAGGGAAAGGGCTTTCGGCCCCCCTGTAGACACACCGATGAGAACAACGTTCACCGCCGTCCCCGCCCCCTTGCTCGCCACGATCTTCGGGGGAAGGGCTGGCGCCGCCACCGGCCCTTGTCCGGCGCTACGGAGCCTGAAGCTCTCCTTGTCCTTCGACCTCTGTACGCCATAAACCCTGATTTTCACCAGCAGTTGTCGCCGTAAGGCTTCCATATTGGCGCCCATGTCGGACCCGGAGGGCTTTTCAACGAAGTCAAAAGCGCCAGCCTCCAGCGACTCTATGGTGATGGCCGCTCCCTTCACAGTGTGGGAGCTTAGCATGATGACCCCCACCTCCTGGGAAAGCTTGCCGGAAGCGTTTAGCTCGTTTATATGGCGCATGGTCTCCACGCCATCCATATCCGGCATTTCGACATCCAGGGTCACGATGTCTGGCGGGTTATCCTTAATAAATTCCAGAGCTTTCACGCCATTCCGAACAGACCCTACTACCTCGCAATCCTTCGTCTCAGCCAGAATGCTGGCTACGGCGCTACGAAATACAAGCGAGTCGTCAACAATCAGTACTCTTGTTTTTTTGCTCATCCACTTCCAATCGAAAAATCGTCTATCACACCCGCGTATGGTAGTTTAACAGCTTAAAAGGGTATTTACTCTCAAATATCTCTACAAATGTCCATGGCCGGGAGTACGATAAGCTCTCTTGAGTGAATAACGTAACTACACCGCTAAGGGTAGGACTTTCCGCCCCTCTCGAGATAAATCTAGGCCACTTTGAATTTGGAAACCATCATGTCCAATTCGCCTGCTATCCGGGCCAGGCTAAGCGAGGACTGGTTCACAAGTTGGGCGCTGTTGGTAGTGTCAGTGGCGTTGTCGCTCACCACCTGGATGTTTGTGGAAACATCCAGCGCCCCCCGAGCAGCTTGCCCCACGTTAGAGGACATCTCACTGGAGCCCTTGGCTACCTGGGAGATCGACAAGGCTATGGAGCTTGCCCCTTCCGCAGCCTGGTTTACCGTCTCCGATATCTCCCGGGCCGTCTTGCTCTGCCGCTCCATCATGCCAGTTACGTCCTCCACCGATTTGCCTATGGAATTCATGATGGAAAACATCTCGCCTAGCACTTCCACCGCCCGCTCCGTGTTGTCCTGCACCCCCTCTATCCTTTTGGCGATATCCTCCGCAGCAGAGGCGCTCTGGTTAGCCAGTTGTTTTATCTCGTTAGCCACCACCGCAAACCCCTTTCCCGCAGCTCCGGCCGAGGCCGCCTCTATGGTGGCGTTGAGCGCCAAAAGGTTCGTTTGCTCGGCAATCCTCTTTATCACCCCGGTCACCTTGCCGATCTCCCCCGCGGCAGCGTCCAGAGAGTTCATCGCCCGCGAAGCGGCGGCGGAGCGCTCCTTGGCCGCGCCAGTAACAGTCAGCGCCTTCCTGGCCCCCTCTGTGATGTTATGGATCGACGTGCTCATATCATCCATCGTGGCCGAAACGCTGACCATGCTCTTGCTCACATCCTCCGCCCCGTTGGACACCATGGAAACGTTCAGGCTCATCTCCTCCACAGCGAGCGCCATCGCGCTTATACTGCTGGACATCTGCTCCGTGGCTCCGGCCACCACGGTGGCCTTGTTTGTCATTTCCTCGGACCCGGAGGCAAGCTGCAGGGAAACACCAGACATCTCCTCCGAAGAGGAGGCCAGGGTCTTCGAACTATAGGATATCTCTACCAGGACCTTCTGCATTTTCTCCATCAACCGGTTGAACCAGAAAGCCAGGTCCCCCACCTCGTCCTTGGTTTTCACTTCCATCCGCTGGGTCAGGTCCCCCTCCCCTTCAGATATATCTTTGAGCCGCTGCACAGCGTCGTAAAGCGGATTGATCGCCGCGATCACGATCATGATCGTCAGCACCACCACGGCAAAGGAGAGCAACGCTATGAACCCGTTAAGAAATATGGAGTATGTCGAATCTTCTTCTATCTTCTCCACCACGATCTTTGCCTGGTCCCCCACAATCCCCGACATCATCAGAACCGTATTGATTGCCCTGGTAGCCTTTTCCATCCATTTGGTCCCCGTCATTCCATAGTCGACAGGCCCGATAGACCTCATCAACACCCAATACTCTCGCCGGTTTTCCGGGTTATAAAAAACCGGTGTCCACAAGTATGTATTTCCATTTTTCGTCACCGCCATACCTGTATCCCGCGATAGAACGTCCTCGGCCATATCCGGAAGATCCAACAATATGTTGTTTTGCTGGCGGCCCAATCCCCCCACAAATCCCCATGCCTTGTCATTGTCGGAGTGATGGAGATAGTATCCGTCCCCATCAACCAAAAACGCCTTCACCTGCCTGTCTTTTTGCCGGATATTTTCCAGCGCCCGGCCCACTATGATCCTGGCTAAGACATATCCGGACAGCGTGTTATTGGCGTATACAGGCGCAACCAACGACATCACCGGCCTGTATGGGGTCTCCAGCTTGCCTTCCACCATGTTCAGCGATACCCGCGAGATGTACATTTCCCCAGGCCCAAGGTTCCTGGCCCGATCCATAACCTCGTCCTCCACCTTGTCGGCCAGCCGGGCGCCGCGGCGGCGGGAAAAGGTGGCGCCATCATAATCCACTCTGACGAGCTCTTTTCCCAAAGGATCTATGAACCTGATTATCATATAATCCTGACTGGATTGGGACAGGGCGAAATAATCGTTCTCCACCGACAGCTTCAACCGCAATAGGCCCTGTCTGTCCTCCACCAGGGCTCCCGCAAGCTTCATCACATTCGACGAGTTGGCCAAGTTCCACAGCTCATCCACCTTGGCCTTCATATGGCTCTCCAGTCTCGCCTTTTCCCCATCGATCATTGATTTTATCTGACCGACCTTGCTCCTCCGCTCTTTGCTTTTACGATATACGTCATCGCGCAATTGGCGGTATTCCCCCAGAAATTCCTTTTCATACAAATTAATCATATTTTTCAATTGCGCAGGGGTACTCGAATAATCCTTGATGGACATTATCCTCTTGGAGGCTTCATCCACCACAGAATTGGTTTTTTCAAGCTGCGTCAGCCTCAAGTCGGAAATGGGCGCCCCCTTCTCCACCGCCTCCAGAAGACCGGCTCTCTCCCTGCCGGCGAATTCCGCCAACGTGGCCGCGTTGGATCGGATGATAGTATTGTAATAGGTCAGCCGTTCCTTTTCATTTATAGGCGCCAGCGCCAGGTCTCGCACGAAGAATTCCATCTCAATGTTGTCTGTAGACAATTTCAACCATTCTTCCGGTTCAATCTGCCGGAACTCAACCTTCTCCCTGGCGGCCAATAATTCGTTCCGATTCTTTCTCCACCTCTCCGCAGCCAGCTTCAGGTCCATATTTTCCGACATGCCAAGCAGGATATCAAGCGAGGCTACGGCCTTCTCCATCCTTCCCTGCCCCTGGCTGGCAGACTGGTTGAACTTGTTTAAAACTTCCTCGTCAGTGTTCTCCGAAGCAAGGATGGTCACCCCAAAACCTCTTTCCAACGCTTGGTGTCCGGCCGCCTCGTTCAAATCCCCAGCGATTGAATTTATCAATTCATAGTACTGCGCATCTGTGTACTCACCCCAGGCTCTGCGCAGATTTAACGTGGAAACGAAGATAGACATCCCCAAAATAATTATCAGGGCTACTATTAATTTTGCTTTTATGCTCTGGAATCGTCTCATTTTATCTATTCAACGGCAGTTATCGTTACAATTTAGGAACCCCCCAGCCAACACAAACAGACTGTATTACTTAAACTTAAGGGGTATTATCCCCAATATGGGGAAGAATATGAAGTGTTTTCTACGGAAGATTAATGAGTGAGGTTACGCCAACCTGAAATTACTTATTTGCCTTTCCATATTCTTGGCGATATCGCTTATCTCCACCGCCGATTCACGCACCGCCTCGGCGCTCGTGCGCGCATCTCCGGCCGCCTGGCTCACACCGTGGATATTGGAGGTCACATCATAAGCTCCATTGGCCGCTTCCCCCGTGTTCCTGGAGACTTCCAGCGCCCCCTTGGAGACCTCCGCCATAGACGTGGCCACATGTTGGACCCCCCCGGCGGCGCTGCTGACCGTTTCCGATATGGAGGCCACGGCACTAGCCTGTTGCTCCACCGAATCGGTGATTACTCCCACCGACTGGTTAATCTGCCGGATGATATTTCCTATATCGGCAATCACCTTGACCGCATCTTTAGAACTTGCCTGCACTCCCGATATCCGGTTGGCGATATCCTCGGCCGCCGCCCCGCTCTGGTTGGCCAGCTCTTTTATCTCGTTGGCCACCACAGCGAATCCCCTCCCCGCAGCCCCGGC
>JAOUNV010000237.1 GCA_029880775.1 Nitrospinota bacterium
AGCCTTTGTGAAAATAGATGCGGCCGTATCACAGCCATCTGGCCAAGTGAAGAGCCAGGCGCCTTATGGACGGCGACTCCCCGAGACAGGGTTTCCTGGCAATAGGGAACATCTGTCCAGAATGAATCCGGGAATGCTAAATCAGCGTGGTTTGCACGGCCAGGCTTTTCGGAAGGGTGTTGTCCGGGAAGAACTTCACCCCGCTAATGTTGCGCAAACTCCTTTCATTTCACGAGGGCAAGCTGGAGCGGATGCGGAAATCATTCTAAGCGAAGGCGATGATATAAGGCCCGGATTGAAAGTCGTTGCTATCGAGGCGGGTCGGATGGTGGTGCTATTCGCCGGCAAACATAAAGCGATTAATCTTTCGGGTAATGATTCCGCCTCAGGGCTAATCGCGGCTGTTTCTTCAAAACCAATAAACAAATGATAATAAAGACTGGAATGGAAATCCCGCTCAAATTTTACCGGGCAGCCATGGGTTTGGCTGTAATTCTAATTATCCTGGCTTTCCCAGAGCACTCTTACGGTCAGGATGGCATGGTGACGCTCAATTTTCGAAACACTGATATCCGCACCATGGTAGAGGCGGTTAGTGATTTTACGGGAAAGACTTTCATCATTGATCCGAAAGTTAAAGGGGAAATAAATATCGTATCCACAAAGCCTATCCCAGCGGAAAACGTGTATGAAATATTCCTGTCTGCCCTGAAACTGGCTGGATATACTGTCGTGGAAAAGGATAACGTGGCAAAGATCATTTCTCAGGAAGCGGCGGTGTCCGACGACTTGGCCTCCGTGGAGACCGTCGGTCAAACCTCCGACGGAGGAGAGGTGACCCGGGTATTCCCCATCACGCACGAGCCAGCAGGGGAAATAGCCCAGGCGCTACGGCCCCTGATTGGCGATAAAAGCGCGGTTGTTGTCCACAAGGAAAGCAACTCCCTCATTATCGTTGGCTCACAGGCTGGCCTTGAACGGATCAACGATCTTATTGAACTTTTAGATAAGTCAAACTTGGGGGAAGTGAAGATGATAACCTTCGCGCACATCTCCTCCTATGATTTTATCTCCATTTTTGAAGGTGTATACGGAGACCTCGACGCCAAAGGCCCGGTGACAACTTCTATACCAGACATGAGAGGCTCCCCACCAGGAGCTTCAATGAACTCTCAGGGCGCCCAATCCGGAGCAGGTGGAAAACGGCTCCGATACACCATGACACCAATCGGCCAGGGCGACCGCTTGATACTCCGCACAAACGACCCTAAAGTGTTGGATCTTGTCGCTAAACTGGCCGCCGAAGTAGATTTTCCGAACATGGCCGATAATGAGATCAGAGTGGTGCGGCTTCTTCATGCGGATCCGGCGAAGGTGACCCAGACACTCAATAGCCTGATTTCCGGAAAGCAAAAATCAGGCGCCCCCAAGCCAGGCGAGACTGGCCAGCCCACACAGGATGATAATAGCGGAGGCCCGATTGTCATAGCCGATGTCCAAAACAGGGCTCTGGTTATTTCCGCTCCGCAAAATATTTACCGTATGTGGCGCGGAATTATCGACAAGTTGGACCAGCCACCAGGGCAGATATACGTGGAGGCCCTGGTGGCTGAGGTAACTTCCGAGACAATGGCGGAATTCGGGATCCAGTGGCAATCAATGCGCGGCATAGATCCCACCCGGGAGCCAAGAGTCACCGGAATAGGAGGAACCAACCTTGGCGGGGATATAGGCGCCACCACAACAAACACCGGTGGCGGAAGCATATCCCTGGGGCAAGGCTTGGGATTGGGGCTCATCAGCGGCACGCTGACCCTGCCTGGTGGCGCCGTTGTGCCAAACATGCTGGCGCTGGCCCGCGTGTTACAAGCCAACACCAAGACGAACATACTATCCACACCCATCCTGCTGGCCCTGGACGGGGAGGAAGCTAAAATGCTGGTTGGCCAGAATGTGCCATTGGTGACAGGATCTTACGCGCCATCCACCGGAGGAAGTACGGGAACCGTCACACCGTTTCAAACAATAGAACGGCGCGACATCGGATTGACGCTCAGAATCAAGCCCAGGGTTTCGGACGGCGCTTTTATTAGACTGGAGATATATCAGGAAGTCTCCAGCTTGTTGCCGGCTACTGTAAAAACTGGGGCTACTGATGTGGTTACAAATAAGCGGTCACTCGAATCGAAAGTACTTGTCGAGGATGGGCATATTATTGTGCTCGGCGGGCTTATGCAAGACAAGCTGAATGTCAATGAGGAGAAGGTTCCGCTATTAGGTGACATCCCTCTTCTCGGCCATCTGTTCCGCTACGAGAGACGGACTCAAGCCAAAACCAACCTGATGATTTTCATAAGACCCACAATCGTGCGTAAGGAACATGACACAGCCGCCATTACCAGGGCGAATTACAGGAAGACCAATGAGCTGCAAGAGGGAATACAAACCTGGTCCAACTTTTTCCTACCTCGTATGACCACACCACATTCGCCTGAATATGAATATTATAAGAATCAAAAAGCGTTCCCTCCCAAACAAGATAAGAGAGGAAGTCAGGAGGAATAATGAACCCTCTCACCTCTTCCCGTAGCCATGCCGATCCTTCGGTGGCCAATGCCATCCCATTTGGTTTTTCAAGGAACAAGGGAGTTTTGGCGGCCTCGCTGGAAGAGGGTATATACGAGTTGTGGATAAAAAAGAGCCTTTGCGACCCACTAGCGCTGGCGGAGGCGCGCCGGATCCTGGGCCGCCCCATCAAGGTAATAAGAATCGAGGACACCGAGTTTGACAAGGCTCTGGAAATTGCTTACACAAGTGGGAGCTCCAGCGGCGTCTATGGTGAAGTCATGGAGCAGATCGAAAGGGACGGTGTCCTTAGCAAAATGGCGGAGGATCTGCCTGCAACCCGGGACTTACTGGAGTCCGGAGGCGAAGCGCCCGTAATCCGACTAGTGAACGATCTGCTGGCTCACGCGCTCAAGGATAAGGCATCGGACATCCATATCGAGCCATACGAATCAAAATCTGTGATCCGGGTCCGGGTGGACGGGGTGATGGCCGATATACTGACGTTCAAACCAGCTCTTCACGCGTCCCTGGTTTCACGGATAAAGATCATGGCGAACCTGGACATAGATGTCAAAAGGATACCGCAGGATGGCAGAGTTTCTATACGCCTTGCCGGTCAGCCTGTGGACATAAGGGTATCCACATTGCCCGCCGCCTATGGAGAGAGGGTGGTCCTGCGCCTATTAGACAAAAAAGAAGCCATATTGAGCCTGGGCAGCCTGGGTATGAATCAGGATATCAGGAACACACTGGAGGACATGCTTCTGCATCCTCACGGCATGCTTCTGGTTACAGGGCCCACCGGCAGTGGAAAAACCACCACGCTATACTCCGCCCTTGGGAGGATGGACCTGAAGCGCAGAAATATTATGACCGTTGAGGACCCCATTGAGTATAATCTGGAAGGGATAAGCCAAACCCAGGTGAATCCCGCAATCGGCCTTACTTTCGCCAAGGCATTGCGCTCTATTCTACGCCAGGATCCGGACGTGGTGATGATAGGCGAAATCCGTGACCTAGATACAGCCAGAATAGCCACCCAAGCCAGCCTCACCGGCCACCTGGTGCTTGCCACCTTACACACCAACGATTCGATCTCCGCCGTAACCCGGCTGGTGGACCTGGGCGTGGAGCCGTATCTGATAGCGTCCACCCTCTTAGGCTCTATGGCCCAAAGGCTGGTTCGGCGGCTATGCCTAAAATGCAAGAAGAAGAAGGAACTTTCCCGAGACGAAATGAAATTTCCACATACTAGCGCCAGGGAAGAGTGGACCTCCACAGGGTGCGATGAATGCAACAATATCGGTTATCGAGGGCGGACTGGCGTTTTCGAAATGATGCAAGTGGATGAAAAAACGCGCGCGCTGATCCACGAGGGCGCCTCGGAGACCAAGCTGCGGGACCACATTATAAAAAAGAATGGGATGACTGTGCTAATGCAAGACACCATGCGGCTGGTGGAAGAGGGAGTGACATCCTACGAGGAAGTCATAAGAGCAATGGAGAGTTAGCTTGCCATGGCTGGATTCGAATATAAGGGCATGGATAGTGATGGTGGCATTGTTCGCGGGACGCTGGATGCGCCTTCCGCCCAGGAGGCCAGAAATCAGTTGCGCTCTATGGATCTTTTTCCCATCGTGGTGCAGGAGTATCGTGAGAGGAGGGATGCCGCCAAAAGGGGGACCAGAGGATTA
>JAOUNV010000139.1 GCA_029880775.1 Nitrospinota bacterium
GATCGGGGAGGGCTGGAGGCTTACAAGACACCTGGGTCCCGGCGGCCACTGGCGGATTAATAGCATTGCGATAACCGACTGGCTGCGGAGAAACCACACCTATGAGCGGGCTGGGGAATGAGAGGACGGTTGAGTGTATCAACACTTGTGTTAATTGCAAGATATTGAATGATAATGCTATCTTTACTAGGTGATGTGATATCTCTAGATAGGTAGTATGGCCATGTGTGGTAAAAAAAAGCTTATGAGTTCAAAAAAACCTTAAATGTGTGTATTGAAAAGCGTAGAACAATTAACCTGAAGGGTTAATCATTCTTGACATGGGGTTCGTTTGGATATATCTTTTAGGAACAAGAAACTTGAAAAAGAACTTAGTGAGGAAAAAAAGCTTACTAAGATCCATGGTTCGCTACGCGCAAAAAAGATCAGAATTCGTCTTGAAGAGTTCAGAGTCGCTCTATGCTTAATGGATTTCTGGCCTCCAAAAAGCGGACCAGGCAGGTGTCATGAGCTAACAGGAAATCGAAAAGGGCAGTTGTCTGTTGACCTGGATCATCCATACAGGCTGATATTTGTACCTGATCATAATCCGATGCCTTTACATGATAATGAAGGTCTTGATTGGTCTAAGGTGACTTCAATTAAGATTATGGGAATAGAGGATACACATGGGTAAGACACCGAGAAGCAACTTTCGTCCTGATTATCTGGTTACTCCTGGAGAGGTTCTTGAGGATTACCTTGAAAGCTTGAGCATGACGCAATCTGAGTTGGCCTTGAGAACTGGACTTGCCAAGAAGACCATCAATGAGATTGTCAAGTGTAAGTCACCGATAACACTTGAAACAGCATTGAAGCTTGAGCGTACTCTTGGACGCCCAGCACATTTCTGGAACAACTTGGAGATTCAGTACCAGGAGGATAAAGTCCGGTTGGAAGAAAAAGAAAAGATGCAAACCAATCTTGACTGGCTGAAAAAGGTCCCAGTAAAAAAATTGATTGATTTCCGGTGGATTCCCAAAATTGGAAATAAGATTGAGCAACTTGAGGCCGTTCTTCGTTTCTTTGGAGTCGACTCTCCACAACAATGGAAAACAATCTGGAAAGAATACCAAGTTGAATATCGTCAAACACAACAATTCGAAAAGAATGCTGTAGCAGTGTCAGCTTGGTTACGCCAAGGTGAGCTTGAAGCAAAAAAGATATACTGTGAGCCTTTTGATAAAAAGAAATTTCAGCAAATCCTTGTAGACATTCGAAACCTCGCTAGAGAGCAAGAACCGAAGATCTTTATCCCAAAACTTGAAGCGTTATGCGCATCTGCTGGTGTGGCGGTAGTTTTTGTACCTGAACTTCCTAACACTGGTGTATGTGGGGCCACCAGATGGATTGGCGACAAGGCTATCATCCAGCTCAGCTTGCGCTATAAGACTAACGATCATCTCTGGTTTACGTTCTTCCATGAGGCAGGTCATTTAATCAAACATGGGAAGAAAGATATATTTATTGAAGGAAAGAATCGTGACGGGGAGAAAGAGAGTCAGGCAGATGTCTTCGCTCAAAATATATTAATTCCACAAAAAGCTTTTTCGCGGTTTAGATCATCATCCAGCTATACTTTGGGGGATATCCGACGGTTTGCAAATGAAATTGATATCGCTCCAGGTATTGTTGTTGGAAGATTGCAACATGAAGGAGTAATAGATTACAACATAGGAAACAATCTTAAGGTACGCTATCGCTGGAATACAAATAGATTTACTTAATGCTTTTTGAATTACCTAATTAAGGCTCAATATTGACGCTTCAAAAATCTTGTAAATAGCCATTTTCTTGCGGTTGAAAAGGGAAAATCGTGGTGGGAATGAGTAGAAATCAATGTTGTCGATCACTGTTCTTAACATTTATCCGAAGCTAAGTGATTTTAAACGAACCTAACTGATATGGCTTATATATCAAAGAGCTATATGGCTTGTGGCGGTGTTTTTTCTCCGGAGGCATTAGCTTCACTAAACTGTGGAAAACGCGCTCTAGGGCCAAATGGAGGGCTCTTAATGTGGCGCAAGTTAAAGAGCGTTTAAACCCGCTTGCATCAATGGTTTAGGTGCTGAAATGCCCTGCAATTAGGCCATTTTCCACCCAAAATAGAGGTTTTGACCCTCTAAGACGCTTCTGAAGCGTTTAAACCCGCTTGTATCAATGAGATATAGACCGTAAAACGCGCCTGGAGCCCTGATATATGGTGAAAAGGGGGATTGGAACTTTCAAATTACTTGAAAGTTTACATTATAACTTGAAAGTTAGATAAACACTCTGATAATAAAAGGATAAGAGCGATTATATTAGTCCTGGGCTGGATAATTAACTTTCAAGTTGAGCCTGCAGAAATAGATAAATCAATCCAACTTATAGGCTGTCATGTTTTATTACTCGTATTCTTTCTTGGAAATGGCCAGCTCCCGTAACGTGTTCTATGCCAGTAGCGCTCTATGGAGCTGTGGGATGCGGCGCGATCCGGCCCGAACCGCTCCCGGCAGATCCTCTCAATTTCCCTGAACCCCATCCTGGTTAAAAGCTCTTCCACCAGCGCACGTTGCTCGTCATCCAGCCATAGCTTCGGCGGGACACCGACCCTATGAAGCCCAGCCCATTCCTCACGCTTTTCTTTGATACTTTTCATCCTTACCCCTTTTGCCGACCATTTTTAACAAAGCTGTTATGGCCGCCCCGGCTTTTTGCTTATTAAGGAATCGAATATGTGAAACCTTGTGATATTTTCGCAACCATTGGTTGAGCCCCTTACAATCGGGGGCGCTAGTGTATTTTTTCCAAAGGACACAGATATGGTTAATTTGAGCCTGCGTGGCCATTCCCTCACGTTCACCAAGATGGCCCTTCTCCTTATAACCAAAATCGCGAAAAACACCCATAAGGCTAATGAACTGACCGCCTGTCAGTTCCTTGGAGCTGGCCACACCAAACAATTTATAAAGGATATTCCTATACTCATCATCGGCGATTTTCAACTCCTTCAAGGCGATATGGATCACCGCCAGCTTGTTTTTATCCAGTGGCATGCTCAACCTCTAGTGATCTGTTTTGTCCTTCAGCTTCCTTGCCCTTATTGCGCTCCTCCGTAAATTGAAGGATGGCGAAAACGTCTTCTGCAAACTCCGCTTTGATCCCATAAAGTGGCTTCCATATCGTCCCGGATTCAATTTCCCAGTGAAAATGTTTATGATCGCTGAAGACTTTTCTGATGCGAGCGCTATATCTCAAGTCACGCTCAGTTTGTTCATATTCCCTACATGCCTCTTTAGAATCCACCGCATATTTCCGTAGGAGGTCCGAAAGTTGGAATAAATCCTCCATGTCGAACATCCATGGTTTGGCTTCATCAGGCCAACTTGTAAGGTAGACCGCTTTAGAAAGCGCCGCGCATTTATCTATCGCATCGGTAAGCCGTATCCATGCTTTATGATGTTCTTTAGAACTTTTATTATAACTGTTGTCTCCCGGATCAATCATTTTACCCTCCCGTAATTAATGTTATGGCTTCCTCTAAATGCCTTTTTTCGATATCGCAACCTTCGGCCTTGGCCAACGTGGCGGCCAGCCGTAAAGTCCTGTGGACGGAACGCAACCCGCCCAGGCGGGCGGTCTGTTCCAGCGTTTCAATAATTCTCTGGCCACGGACACTATAAATAGCGGCCAACTTTCCTATATCCCCTTTTGTAATAGAAAGTCGAACGTACCTGGCCACGCGGGAATACAGTTGGGTGAAGGCGGCGCTCTGTGGTCCGCTGGTCATTCGATGGAGGATATATTCATTTCCCGCAAGGGCCACGGACACTCCAGTCTCATCAAACAGTCCCCTGGCTGCCTCCAACGCTGGCAAGCTCAAATGCTGGGCTTCGTCTACAATCAGGAGTCTTACTTTTTTGTCTTCTATGTGCTCAACAATATCTCTAAACAGACGATACGACCGTGACCCGGAAATGGAACACCCGCCCCGTCCCAGGCAGTCGCTCAGCCTTTGCATGAACTGTGAAACGCCCTTGTTCAGGACCGTAAGCCCCACATAAACCGCTCCCTTGTTTTCATTAATATACTTCTTCATGGAGACTGTTTTCCCCGTGCCTGGTTCCCCCAGGATCACCACCATGGAAGGGAATGCAATGGCATAGTTGAGCGTCTGGAGTATTTGCTTTGACGCTTGGGTGTCTATCAAGGCGCCTTCTTTTGTCTCCCCTGACTCCAGTCTATCGGCCAGCCATCGCGCCAGGCGCCCCTCCACTGCGGAGATATCCCCCCGATATTGCCCATGGAGCCATTGGCTCAGGGTGGAGGGACTCAATCCCACCTCCCTGGCCACGGCCCCTTGGGATATGCCCTCGGCCTCGATGATGGCCCGGACCTGGCTCATTATCCCGGAAGGAGGCTGGCCGTCTTCGATTGTTTTTAAGCCGAGGGAATTCATTCATCACCAGCTTTTTTTTTTGGATAACGGCGGGAGACATGCTCCTCCCGTTCCTCCTTTGTCCAGTGTTTATATACGCCGCGACCCTCAAGGACAGCTTGGCGATTGAGCTTTTCAAGTAATTCGGTCTGTTTAATCATCTTCGCCTCCCGCTCCGCTTCCAGCCGTTTGTTCTCCTCTTTCGGAGTCAGCGGGGAGCCCTTTCCTCCGGCTGCGTCTATTCTTTTTCCCCCGCCCGTCACCAGCTCTATTACCTTGGCTTTATGTTTCTTCGGCTCTTCGGGCGCCGGTATGCTACCCGCCACCTCGATGGCCGTCATCCGCTTCAGCGATTTGGCGGCGGCCTTGGTTGACTTGATATAATGTCGCCTTGTCTTGTTGTGCTCTTTGGCGGCTGTCGCGTCATTAAATCCTGCCACCCCTATACGATCGGCGGCGCAAAGATAATCCCCCTCCTGGTTGTATACGAAAACTCCGCCCCCAAGATTATCCGGATCGAACCGCACAGTTACCGCTTCTCCGTATAATCCCTTGTCGGCCAAGGCGCTTGCCCAAAACCGATTTTTCATAAGCCGGATGGAGCTGTCCACCCTCGAGACCCTTACATTCTCCGCCGCCAGCAGCCACAACCGTCGCTGGTTTTCCGTGGCCTTTCGGATGGGGACTTTTACGTATGATTTCTCAAAAGCCTGCTTCAGGGATTTGCCATCGCACACCTCCGAGCGCCTCCCCTCTCTTGCGTTGTGACAAATGATTTCCTCATTCAGAACGCGCTTGAACTCTTCCAGGGGAACCGCCTTCGAGCCGTAGTTTTCCGGCTTGGCGGTGGGCTTGTTCCCCGTATAGGCTCCGGAGAGCGCGGGGTGCTTTGAAACGTAATCACAAAGATCCCTGAAAGTCCTTTCAATGGGCTTGGCCTGGCCGTGATATGGGGTGCACCAATGAACCTCCACTCCCATTGAGGTGAGGATCCCCGCTGGTTCTTCCTCCTTGATCTTGAACCTGAATCGATTTTTAATCCTGCCAGTCAACCACTTGCTGGAGAAGCTATGCCCATTGTCCAGATAAGCGTGGCTGGGGATTCCGTAATCATTCACCATATCCCCGAAGCTCAAGCGGACACTCTCCACGTTTTCCGTTTTGTCCACTCGGTAGCTCAAAATGAATCCCGAATAAACATCCTGCCAGGCCACGGCCACAGGGCGGCAAATATAACCGTCCGGCCACTTTACGAAAACGTCGAACTTATGGCCATCGGCGTTCACCGCCTCCATCGCATGCATGTGGGTCTTGTCCCTTTCTTGTGCGGGATACGTCGCCTGGAGCGCTTTCGGCCCGACACGCTCCAGAGTGATGACACCTGGGCCTGCAATCTGGCGCACCCTGCGAAGAAGAGTTGAAACTGTCGGGATAGTCCAACCATTCTTTTTCGCAACACGCTTTAGCCGGTCATAACACGCTGCCGCCGTGGGCTGTTCTGGCCGCATGTAATCGCTGTAAAACAAATCGAAAGCTTTTGGTGTGCATTCAGCCTGGCCGGGTGGCGAACCTGTCTTCTCCGGAAGTAAGGCTGGCAGCCAG
>JAOUNV010000140.1 GCA_029880775.1 Nitrospinota bacterium
CCATCCTGGCTTTCAACCTTATCCCGGAATTTGGCATCGCGTCGCTGCAGATGGTGCCCGATATCCCGTCGGCGGTCTGCTACCTGGCCTACGTGATTATCATAAACCGGCTGCTGGCCGGCGATGGGCCTGCGCGATATTGGTTTGTTCTAGGTTCGCTGATCGGCATAGGTCTGTTGGGCAAATATTTTGTCGTCCTGCTGGGCCCTTGCACTCTTATCCTGGTGGCGTGGGTCCCGGAATATCGCAAGTGGTACCTCAGGTGGCAGCCATACTCCATGGCCATCATCGCGCTTTTCTTCTTCCTTCCGGTGATTATATGGAATGTGCAAAACGATTGGCCCAGCTTCAGGTTCCATCTGGTGGACCGCCACAGCTCCGCCGGGTTTAGCCTGAAGAATTTGGGCGAGTTCATAGGCGGGCAGCTTTTGTATGTTTCGCCGGTATATCTGGCCGGGCTGCTGTGGGCTGTGTGGGCAGGGTACAAAAAGGCGGCGAGGGGAGACCGGCGCTACACCCTGCTGGTGGCGTTCTCCGCTCCCACGCTTATATTCTTCTACGTGATATGCGTCTGGACCAACGAGTCGGAGCCTCACTGGCCGGCGTTCGGCTATCTGACGGCGATAGTGATGATGAGCGCGCTGGGGCTGGAGATATTGGAAAAGGGACTGGTGCGCCAGGCCAGACGAGCGAAGATATTCTACTGGTCCGCCACAGCGGTGGCCGGGCTTTTGTTCGTTCTCTTTTATGTCCATGTGTTCCACCCCATACTGCCGATCAAGCCGAAATATGACCTGGTGAACGAACTGTATGGATGGGACACGACAGCGGCGCAAATAGAGACCCTTCACAAGACGCGGATCGTGGAAGAAACCGGCGCCCAGGGATTCCTGCTGGCGCGGCACTGGATCATGTGCTCCCAGATGATGTTTGGCGTGAAGGACAAAATTCCGGTAGCCTGTTTCAATAACCGTAGCGACCAGTTCGACTTCTGGGATGATGAGAACGCCATGATGGGCAAGGACGCCATAGTGGTCACCGACCTGAGGTTTAAAGAAGCGCCGGATCAGCTATACAAGTTCGACAGTGTGGAGAAAGTGGCCGTGCTACCCCTGCTCCGGGGCGGGGAGCTGAAGCGGGAGTTCACCCTGTGGGTGTGCCGCAACTACCAAGGGATGAAATAACCGGGCGTTGTCGGGGCTTATGAGTCCAGGGCCTGGCCGTTTGAAGGCTTCTTCTTTACCTGAATACTGTGCTCTTCGATTTTCTTTCGAAGAGTGTTCCTGTTAATTCCCAGGATACCTGCGGCTTTGCTCTGGTTGCCGTCTGTGTTTTCCAGAGTGATGAGGATGAGACGCTTTTCCATTAATTTCATGAAAAAGGAGTGAAGCCCACCATTGCTGGTCAATCCATTGGAAAGGGAAAATTGTTTTTCCAGGCTGACCCTGATGAAATCATCGACCGACGCCGGAGCCTGGGATCGAGCAGCCTTGGCTGAATGTGAAGTATGTCGCATTAAGAACCCGAATTTGAAAAAGTACCAACCCTTTGCCCGAATAGTACCAGAAGAAGCGGCTATGTCAAACGGCTATTTTTTTTCTCGAACAAAATCAATGAGAAATAATTTCATGGCAGGAAATAACGCGCATCCGGTGGCATCGGTTGCGCTGGTTAGTAAGGTTGTGGCTCTAGCGCCGCCGCCGCTGTGTTGAAATAACTATACATGCGGGCTATACTTCGGAAGTATTGCTAGGTGTAACACCTCAAGGCCGTATTGTATTTATCCGAGCCGATAGCTTTGGTTGTGCAAAAATAACGATACGTCGGCTATAAACAATAGCGGGAGCAGAGGGAAGAAACTATGAACGACGAGCGGGTGAATGGTTCCGGAGTCCCATCCGAAGAAGACTCCAAGCCATACAGATGGAAATATAAGTCGGGCAGCAAAAACTCCCCCTCGACTTTCACTGTTATCGTAAAAGCCCAGGTACCCTGTGATGTGACTATAAGCAGGGAAGGGGTGGCGCACCGCGTAGCCAAGAAATATGGCATTTCAAAAGAATTGCAAACAGGTGACCCCACGTTCGACAAGGATTATTACATAGACACATACGCTCCGAAATTCGCCGCTTCGTTTCTTTCGGACCCGTACAAGCGCGACGCCATAAATGACATCATGGGAGCCAAGTTCGATAGCGTGGAGCTGAAGAAGGATTCGGTGAACGCGGTAAAGTCGCCAGCTTCACTAGAGAACAATGAGGCGATGGAAGCGCTGGCGGAATCTGTGTGGTGGCATGTGGCTCGGCTCACGGAAAATATCCCGATGGCTTCCGAAGCGGAGATGAAGGCGAATAATGCAGGGATGGGAAAGTTTATCCCTTTTTACGCTATCCCCGTGTCTCTCTTCATCTTTGGGTGGCTTCCGGTTTACTTGGCTATGGAAAACCACAGGCCGATAGACGAAATGCCGGTGATCCTGGACACGCTGAAATATTCCAGCGCCGCATTGGCTCTGTTTATCGGCACATCCTATATCGTTTTGCGGGGGACTTCATCCGCGGGACGGCATTTGTTAAGGATATTTTTGATTTCTTTGGGCACGTTCTACTTCTTCGGATGGGGCGCGGTTATGTATGTAAATGGCGCCCTGGACGAAAATAAGTCGGTTTCACACATAGTCCGTGTGATAAACAAGTCTGTGCACCGCGGAGGGGATGGCCCGCCGTCGTACTACATGCATTTAAAAACCTGGCGGCAGGACTTCGATGAGATCGAAATCCAGATTGATGAGGGTTTTTACAATCGACTGGAGCCGAAAAAAACCAACATAAACATGGTCACTAGGGCCGGCTGGCTGGGGCACGAGTGGACTGTCTTCTATGACATAGCAAAGGAATGATCAGCTTGTTTTCATTATACGTCAATTAACTCTTAGGAATAAGCGCGCGATGAATAAAAAAGTCAGGCCTTTCAAATGGACATATGATAAGGCAAGCGCCGGGAATGGTGTGTCCAGCCTTACCGTGAGCGCCTCGATCCGGATTCCCTTTACGGTGACGATAACCAAGGAAAAGGCTCATCATCGCAAAGCAAAGGAAAAGGGCTTTGTGGCGGAAGCGCAGTCGGGGGAGGCTGCGTTCGACGCGGAATATTTCATAGAATCAGAAGCTCCCATGTTCACCGAATCGCTGTTGGGCGATCCTTGTAAACGGGACGCCATCAACGAAATCTTCAGCGCCGGATTCACCAAGGTAGAGTTCACGCCTGCCGAGGTGACCGCCGTAAAAGTTTCCGCATCACTCGATGGCAAAGAGGAACATGAGGCTCTGGCGTCCTCCGCAGGAGAGCATTTAGTCCGGCTAACGGAGAATATACCCATGGCCTCCAAGGCGGAGGTGAAGGCTGTTCTTACAAGGAGGATGAAGAGTGTCGGCTTTTCCTCGATTTTCTCAAAGCCCATCTGTTATGCGGGCCTCGTAATGATGATAATCGCCGGTTTCACATTGTTTGCCATCTCCATGGAGTACTATGTGCCCGTTTTCGACTTTCCAGTGAAGGATGAAGTCGTAGCTATTTCCGGCGTCGCATTGTTCATATTCATGTTGAAGGCCGTTAAGTTTTTCAATCCGGATAAAGGGTTTAATGGGGGAGAATTATTAGCCGTTCTGGTAATGTTCTCAATAGGATTCTTTCTTACCGTCGAGGGCGGGGCTATGTATTTAAACGGCAAACAGGATACAAGCCCGAAAGTTGCGCATAAAGGCATCGTGACGAGTAAGGAAAAATTACGCTCTGGAACGAGCGCAACCTACTCTTACCATATGAATATAAAATCCTGGGTGGTGTCTGATGGAGAGATCGAAATACAGATTGAGGAGGACTTTTACAACCGACTGAAACCAAACGAGACATACGTCAAAATTGTCACCAGGGCCGGCTGGTTGGGGCAAGAGTGGATCGTTTCCTATAGCGTGGCCAGACAGTGATTCGCTTCCTGTTAATTGTTCACAGATACGGCCATGGAATTTGATATAATCGCGCGAATAAGGTTTCTGAGCCGTCGATATTATTTTGCATGACGGGGGGTATATGAGAGTTAAACATCTGGCTGTGGCAGTGACCATGGCGGCAACGCTGGTGGCCTGCGCGGCGCCACACAAAGGAAAACTCAATCCGTCCATCAATCCCGATGATCCCAACGGGGCGCTGATGCTGGCTGTGTATAACGACAGCGCCAGAAAAATCAACGCGGCTATCGACATGGGCGCTGGCCCCAACTTGCGCATCAGCGGCAATTCCACCCTGCTGATCCTGGCGGCGAATCAGGGCGCTGAAGACGCCGCCGCCGCGCTGTTGGCCAGGGGCGCGAACCCGAACCTGACCGAGGACAACGGAACGTCCCCGCTTATCGCCGCGTCTTATAAGGGGAGCTTGGCAATGGTGGCCCACTTGGTGAAAAACGGCGCCAGGGTCCATCACGCCAACAAAGAGGGGCAGACCGCTCTTCACGCCGCGGCCTACGGGGGACATCACAAGGTTATAAAAACCCTGGTCTCGGCTGGCCTGGATCCTGACGCAAGAGATAAAAATGGAATCACTGCTTTGTTTGTGGCTTGCGAAAAGGGAAAGTACGAGGCGGCGAGCGCTCTGCTGCAAGCCAGGGCAAACCCGGACCTGTCTAATTTTAACGGACATACGCCCCTAATGTCAGCCACCCAGGTGGGCCACAGGGAGATCGCCCGGGCGCTGCTGAAAGCGGGAGCCCATCCGAACCGCCAGACCACAAAGGGTGGCACGGCGGTCATCATCGCCGCTGAATATGATATGTCACACTTGATCGGCCCACTGGCCCAAGGGGGAGCCAAGCTTGACTTGAGGGATTACTCTGGCGCCACAGCTCTCATGATCGCCGCCTTCAAGGGAAACACTAAAACCGTGGAGGCGCTGCTGGAGCATGGGGCCGACCCTAAAGCCAAAAACGGCCAAAGCGCCACGGCGCTCGATTACGCCCGGTCCGCCGGGCACGATGACATAGCAAAAATATTGAAGCGGGCGATCCGCTGATTCGAGTCCATGCCGGATCAAACCGGGCTCCGCGCCACGGCGCTCGATTACGTCCGGTCCGCCGGGCACGATGACATAGCAAAAACGTTGAAGCGGGCGATCCGCTGATTCGAGTCCATGCCGGGTCAAACCGGGCTCCGCGCCACGGCGCTCGATTACGCCCGGTCCGCCGGGCACGATGACATAGCAAAAATATTGAAGCGGGCGATCCGCTGATAGTAGCGCTACGTTTACTCGCTAAAGTGATATTGCAAAGCCAGGATCGCCGCCGCCCCCGCCGTCCTGGCCCTCAGTATTCTGGCGCCCAGCGATGCGGTCCTGATCCCCATGGCGCGCAGCGAGGCCGCCTCCTCTCCGGAAAATCCCCCCTCCGGCCCGATGACAATCAACACCGAGGAAATATCGCTGACATCACGTAAGATTGATTTCATAGTGGCGCTCTCCTCCTCCCAAAATGCCACTTTCAGGTCCGCCTCCACCTCCGGCAGATGCGCCAGAGTCATGGGCGGATGAATGACGCAGGGGGTCGGTCCGCCGGAGACCTTGGCGGCGGATGCGGCTATAGATCGCCAGCGCTCCACTCTGTTGGGTATGGATTTGTCGGCGCCCACTCCTTCCACCCGGTCGGTAAGCAGCGGGATGATTTCGGTCGCGCCAAGTTCGCTGGTGATCCGCACTATATCGTCCATCGCCTTTCCTTTGGCGATCCCCTGGGCAAGTATGATTCTGGGCCCAGATTCCTCCCGGTGCGGCATAGTCGATTCGATCCGCAGCCTGGCTTGGGTGGGGGATATCTCGATCACGGAGCATTCGTGGGATTTGCCATCGGCCAAAACTAGGGCCATACCTCCAGGCTTCAGCCGCGCCACCTTGCACGCGTGCCGCGCTTCTCCGCCGGTGAGCAGGAGCAGGGATGGGTCTTCCGGGTCCGCCTGGCCGATGAACGCGCGCAAAGGCCCGCTACTTGGAAGGGGT
>JAOUNV010000142.1 GCA_029880775.1 Nitrospinota bacterium
CATCAGCTTAACAGGAGCCTGGAGCGCCGAGGCGGGCTATCGGTGTCATGGCCGAAGCCATCTTCCTCTTTTCTGGGTTGCCGGATTATAGCCAGGGTGGCCATGGTGGCGCTGGCCCTGGTTTTGCTCTGCCGGACACTTAGCCCCTCTAGGGCTTCTTTCAGATTTTCAGCGCTGGCGTATCTCTTTCCCGGCTCTTTTTTCAGGCAACGGAGGATGATCGTCTCCAACGACTTGTTTACCTTGGGATTCTTTAAAGTGGGTTTTGCGGGCTTTTCGTTGATATGCTTGGCTATCATTCCGAAGGGGGTGTCCGACTCGAACGGTAATTCCCCGGTAACCATCTGATAAAATATAATTCCCAGCGAGTAAATATCGCTGGCGGGGCCTATCTCCTTTATCTCCCCCCTCCCCTGCTCCGGCGACATGTAAGCCGGGGTCCCCAGGATCATGCCATCCTTGGTCAGGTTAGCCCCTCCCAGCGACATAGCGTCCGTCTCCGCGTCCATCGCCTTGGCTATGCCGAAATCGAGGATCATCGCGGCCAGTTTGCTCTCCAGTTCGGTCACTATAATGTTCTCCGCCTTCAGGTCCCTGTGGATTATCCCCTTACGATGGGCATATTCCACCCCCTCCAGAATCTGGAATGCCAGATCCAGAAAAACCGGTAACTCGATATACCCCAATTCCGTTACCAATTCATCCAGCGATTTGCCATCCACGAAAGGCATCACTATAAAAAACTGCCCCTTGGGTGACTTGTCAAAGTCGTACACTGTGACAATGTTAGGGTGTTCCAGTTTGCTCTGGATCCGCATTTCCCGCTGAAACCGGGTAGCGTTCTCCGGGTCGGCGGTCATTTTTTTGCTGATCACCTTGATAGCGACGGTCTTCCCGGTGGTGATCTGCTTGGCCTTGTACACCACGCCCATCCCGCCGCTGCCCAATTTGTTCAATATGGTATAGCGACCGGCGAACACCTTTCCGGATTCGCCGTCTTTGGTCCTGATAATCAGCTCAGCCCCATCATTTGGGCAGAACTTCGTGCCGCGCTTGAATTCGCTTTCGCAAATGGGGCAGTATGGCTTCGACATTACATCTTCCTGATTCGTTTTCCTGATCCCAACCTTGGTTGAAATGTATCAGGATGGCTGGTATTTGTCAAAAAACCCACTCCCAGACAAGCCTCATATACCTCTAGCCGCATAGGGAACAACGCAGCTGGGGCCGACGGGCGGCGGTCGCCTCGTCCAGCCGGGTCCTCACCGTAGTCACCGGGGCGGCTTTAATCGATTCCGGATCAGCCTTGGCCAGATCCGCTATTTCTATCATCGCCTCACAAAAGCTGTCGAGGGTCTCCAGGCTTTCCGTCTCCGTCGGCTCAATCATCATGGCCCCCCTGGTGATGGTGGGAAAGTATATGGTGGGGGGGTGGAACCCTCTGTCGATCAGCGCCTTGGCGATATCTAACGTACTGACTCCATATTCGCTCTGCAGCTTGTCTGTGATCACAAGCTCGTGCATGCAGCGGCCTGGATAGGGAATATGGTAATGGTCTCCCAGCCGGGCGCGGATATAATTGGCGTTTACCACCGCCGCCTCGGCCACCTGGGCCAGCCCCTGGGGGCCCATGGAGAGAATATACGCGGCCGCCCGCAGAAGCACACCGGTGTTCCCGAAAAATCCATGGGCCCGTCCCACGCTTTGGGGCCGGTCATACTCCAGGCTGTAGGCGCCGTCATCCCCCTGCGCCACCACGGGAAAGGGGAGGTATGGCGCCAGCTCCTGCTTCACCACCACCGGCCCGGACCCCGGCCCGCCGCCGCCGTGGGGGGTGGAAAAGGTCTTGTGCAGATTTACATGCGCCACGTCCACACCCATGTCGCCGAACCGGGCCTTCCCCAGAAAGGCGTTCAGGTTGGCCCCGTCGCAATAGATAAAGCCACCCCTGTCGTGGACCAGCTTCGATATCTGTATAATGTCCGACTCGAAAATACCCAGTGTGTTTGGGTTCGTCACCATCAGCGCCGCCGTCTCGTCATCCATCAGCCGGTCCAGCTGGGCCATATCCACCCGGCCATCGGGTCCGCTGGGCAAGGTCACCGCCTCGTATCCACAATACACGGCGGACGCCGGGTTTGTGCCATGGGAGGAGTCTGGCAGAAGCACCTTTTTGCGAGGATTCCCTCTGGCTGTCAGAGCCGCCCGGATCATCAGCAGTCCGACAAGCTCCCCCTGCGCTCCCGCCGCCGGCTGCAGCGTGGCCGCGTCCATCCCAGATATCTGGCATAGCCACTTTTCCAGATCGTCAATCACCTGCAGCGTCCCCTGGGCTTGCTCCTGGGGAGCCATCGGATGCAGAGTGGTAAACCCTCCGATCCGGGCCACCGCCTCGTTGATCCTGGGATTGTATTTCATGGTGCAGGAGCCCAACGGATAGAAGTTCAAATCCACAGCGAAGTTCCACTGGCTCATCCTGGTGTAGTGGCGGGTCACCTCCGGCTCCGACAGGCTGGGAAAGCCCTCAAGCTGGCCCCGCAGCGTCCCGGCAGGCAGCGCGCTTTCCGGGTCGATGGCGGGCAAGCCGCTCCTTGGTGGAGTGTAGCCTTCCCTGTCTGGCGCGCCCCGGCCGAAGATCTCCCCTTCCGTGAAGTTTATTCCTCTCTGAGACTGGCCGCTCATACAGCCTCCCTGGCGATCAGATCCACCAGATCGTCCATGTTTTTCTTCGAGTGGACCTCTGTGGCGCTTATCAATATGGTCTTCTTCATATCGGGGTACCAGCGACCCAGATCCACTCCCGCCAGGTATCCGGCGGAGGCCAGCTTGGCCAGAACCGGGCCGATGTCGCCGGGCAAGGTCACGGTGAACTCATTGAAGAAAGGTTTGTCATGCGCCAGCTTCACCCCGGCTATCCTCGCCAGCCGCCCGGCCAGATAGTTGGCCGCGGTAAGGTTTGCCACGGCCACTTCCCGCAGCCCGGAGGCGCCCAGCAGGCTGATGTGGATCGCCGCCGCTGTGGCCATCAGCGCCTGGTTGGAGCAGATGTTGGAAGTAGCCTTCTCGCGTCTGATATGTTGCTCCCTGGTGGAGAGAGTGAGCGTGTAGGCGTCGCGACCCATAGTGTCTTTCGTCTTGCCCACCAGCCGTCCCGGCATCTTGCGGGCCAGGCTGGTCTTCACGGCGAACATCCCCAACGCCGGGCCACCGAAGGAAAGAGACCCGCCAAACGAACGCCCTTCCGCCACGGCGATATCCGCTCCGGAGGCCCCAGGCCCTTTCAAAAGCCCCAGGGACATCGGCTCCGCCACCGCGCCGATCAACAAGGCGCCAGACTCCTCCCTGGCCTGGTTTATGGAATCCATATCTTCCACGTAACCGAAAAAGTTTGGCGACTGAACCACCACCGCCGCCGTTTCCTGGCTCATGGCGGCGGCCAGCTTCTCTGGAATGCAGACTCCATCGGCCGCCAGCTCCAGGTGTACAAGCTCAATATCCAGATGCTGGGTATATGTCTGGACCACCTGGCGCCAGTGGGGATGGACCAGGTTCGGCATCACCACTTTGCTCCTGCCCGTGACCCTGCATGCCATGATCACCGCCTCGGCCAGGGCGGAGGGGCCGTCGTACATGGAAGCGTTGGCCACTTCCATCCCCAGTAGGGCCGCTGTGTATGTCTGGTATTCGTATATGGCGGCCAGGGTCCCCTGGCTCACTTCCGGCTGATATGGGGTGTAGCATGTGAAAAATTCGGTGCGGCTGATCAGGTGGTCCACCGCCGTGGGCACATGATGGACATATGCTCCCGCTCCGATGAAAGTTCTCCTGGGGCCGGCGTGGGTATTTTTATCCGCAGCCTCCTCGAACCAGTCCATCAAATCCATTTCCGGCAGTGGACCGGGGATATCCAAAGGATGGGGCAACCTGGCCTCGGCGGGAATGTCTTCGAAGAGCTGTTCGACCGAACTGGCGCCGATTACCGCCAGCGCTTTCTCGCGATCACTGGCCGACAGGGGGATATACCTCATGGACTGGTCGTCACCCCTTCTGCGCCAGATTGCGATAGTCCTGGGCGGAGAGAAGATTTTCCAGCTCCTTCGGGTCTTCCATCTTCAGCTTGATTATCCAGCCTTTATCGAAAGGGCTCTCGTTGACAAGCTCCGGGCTCCCTTCCAGCTCCGGGTTCACCTCTATCACCTGGCCGGCGACGGGGCTATACAGGTCGGACACGGTCTTGACAGACTCGGCCACGCCGAAGGACTCGCCCGCTTTCAGGTCACGGCCGACTTTTGGCGCCTCCACGAACACAATGTCGCCCAGCTCGTCCTGGGCGAAATCGGTGATTCCGATGATAGCGGTGTCGCCGTCTTCAACACGCACCCACTCATGTTCCTTCGAATACTTCAGGTCTTTTGGAAATTCCATTACTCCTCCTTGGCCGCCGCTTCGCCACTATTATCTGACACAGCGGCCGCAGGCTTGGCTTTTTTAGTTTTCGAGGGCAAAAACGGGCGACGAACCACAGTGGCCTCCACCGCTTTGCCCCGGATGTCTATCTGTATGGGAGTTCCCGGTTTTGAATGCTCGGCCAGGACATACCCCAACCCGACAGTCTTGCCCGTGCAGGGGCTCATCCCGCCGCTGGTCACTTCGCCCACGATCCTTCCATCCGCCAGTATAGAATAGCCGTGGCGAGGCAGGCCGCCACGCTCGTTCATCTCGAACCCGGCGATCTTTCTGGCGGCGCCCTCCGTTTTTTTCTGGGTCAGGGCCTCCTGAGCCACCAGGCCCCCTTCCTTATCCAGCTTCACTATCCACGCAAGCCCCGCCTCAAAAGGGGTCACGGATGTGTCCATATCCACGCCGTGGAGCATGTACCCCATCTCCAGCCGCAACAGGTCCCGCGCGCCCAGCCCGCAAGGCTTTATGCTCCAGTGCTTCCCCTTGGTCATCAACGCGTCCCAGACGATGTCGGTGTCCCGCCAGTCGCAATATATTTCGAACCCGTCCTCGCCTGTGTATCCTGTGCGGGAGAGAATGACGTTTTTTTCCGCCAGGTTGGTTATCATGAAATGAAAATACTCGATGCCAGCCGCCCTGGCGCCCCCCAGGCCTTTTATTATGACTTCTGAATTAGGCCCCTGCACAGAGATTAAGCCATATTGACGGGTGAGGTTTCGCACTTCCACATCTGGATATTGCAGGGCGAATTCGGCGATCCAGCTTATATCCTTTTCTGTGTTGGCCGCATTCAGGCATAAAAAGAACCTGAACCTTGAGATCTGGTAAACCACCAGGTCGTCGATTATCCCCCCCCGATCATCGACCAGGGCGGTGTATTGGGCCTGTCCTTCGGAAAGCCGGGACAAATCGTTGGTGGTGAGATGCTGGAGCAGCCTGAAAGCGTTTTTCCCTTTCACCTCTACCTTGCCCATGTGGGAGATGTCGAACAGGCCCACGGATTTGCGCACGGCCTTGCATTCCTCCATCATCGACGTGTACTGAAGCGGAAGGGTCCACCCGTGGAAGTCTGTCATCTTGGCCCCGGCGGCGAGATGCTTTTTGTATAACGGCGTTTTGAGTGAAGCGGTGGGGCTCATGGGCGTGTTTGTGGCGTCATCCCGCCGGCGGTTCCGTGGGGCCGCGCTACGATGTGGATTGTCATAAGCCGAAGTGATATCCTATCCATAGACAAGGGTAAAAAGCATCGTAAAAGTATACCAAACCGGCGCCGAAAGCAAGTGGCGCTTTTTCTGATGGCTGCGATGAAGAGAAAAAACCGCGCTCCCAGCCATATTAGCTCCGCTCTGGAGAGCCTTTCCATCTCCATGGGCAAGCGAGAGGTTTATGATTTCGCGGCCATATGCGGTAATTGGCAGGACATCGTGGGCCGCGCTCTGGCGGAGGTTTCCTCCCCGGCCAGGCTTGCGCGCAAATCCCTGACCATAGAGGTGGCCCAGCCTGTGTGGGCGGACTCCATGGGGTATATGAAAAATGAGATCATCGAAAAGGTGAACGCG
>JAOUNV010000141.1 GCA_029880775.1 Nitrospinota bacterium
CAGGCTCTGGGGCTTACCGAGCTAAAGCCCTTCGGCGAATATAATGGCGAATCCATAGGCAGGTCTGGTCAGCTGGCCGAGGCGGTCTCCATAGAACAGTTCATGGACACCGTTCGCTCCACCATAAACGGCGCCGCACGATGCCACGCTTTCGGCCCGGCTGAAACGCGGCACGTGGCGATATGCTCCGGCGGATGCCAGCAGTTGTTTCACCAGGCGATAAAGGACGGAGCCGATCTGTTCATCACCGGCGAGGACAGCGAATGGATATATCATCTGGCTAAAGAAGAAAATATCCATTACGTGGCGGCAGGGCACCACGCCTCGGAGCGGTTTGGCCCCATAGCCCTGGGGGAATGGATCGGCGCGAACATGGATGTGGAAGTGGAATTCGTGGATATCCCGAATCCGCTATGATCCCCGCCCTTTGGCCGTAACTGGTATCAGCCTGACCAGAAGCAGGGCCGCGATGACAGCGGCGTAAACCATTGGTCGGGTCTTGTCCCCTTTCACCAGCCACACGAAATGCGCCGCCGCGAATATGGAAGCCGGGTATACCATGCGATGAAGCTTTTTCCATGCGGCCCCCAACCGGGCTACCATCAGCTTTGGTGATGTGATCGCCAGCGAAAGCAGGATGACATACGCCGCCAGCCCCGCCACGATGAACCTTTTCTTTGGCCATTCGAGCCAGATCAGTTCCCAGTCGAACCCAAAATCCAGGCCTATAAAGATCATCAGATGAATGGAGGCGTAGAAGAAAGAATATAGACCCAGCGGGCGACGGAGCCGGATGAAGAGCGACCACCCGGTCAGCCGACGCGCAGGCGTGGCGGCCAGGCTTACGGTGAGCAACACAATCGCCGTGTGGCCCGTCCGGCGGGTGATATCTTCTATTGGATTAGCCGATAATCCGCCAGTGTGATAATCCCATATGACCAGAGCCAGGGGATATAGGGCCGATAAATGAAGCGCCACCAGGAGGGCGGCCCTGTAAGTGGGCTTCATCAGAAATACCTGGCCAGGTCCATCCCTTTATACATGTCGGCCACTTCCTTTTCGTATCCGTTGAACATCATGGTCCTCACCCGACGCAGATCCCCTATCCTTCTTTCGGTTCTCTGGCTCCATCGAGGGTGGTCCACGTTCGGGTTCACGTTGGCGTAGAAGCCATATTCCGCCGACGATGTGTTCATCCACAGCGACACTGGTCGCCTGGCCACCAGTTCGATTTTTACTATAGATTTGATCCCCTTGAAGCCGTATTTCCACGGGACCACCAGCCGCACCGGCGCGCCGTTCTGGGGAAGCAGCGGCTTGCCGTATATCCCGGTGGCCAGCAGTGTCAGCGAGTTCATCGCCTCGTCCAGCCGCAACCCTTCCACGTAAGGCCATGAGAAGTACGACTTGCGCTGACCCGGCATCTGTTTTGGATCTAGCAGGGTAGTGAACTTCACATATTTGGCTTCAGACTGCGGGTCCGCCTCGGTGATCAACCGGCTCAACTCGAATCCATCCCACGGTATCACCATAGACCACCCCTCCACGCACCGCATCCGATAGATGCGCTGTTCCGCGCCAAATGATTTTTTCAGGTCATCAATGTCATACTTGCGTGGCTTTTTCACCAGCCCCTCCACCGACACGCTCCAGGGGTCGGTGACAAGATCATGAGCCAGCGCCGCAACGGCGGTCTTCTCCTGGGAAAACTCGTAGTAATTGTTATAGGAGATAATGTCGGCGTATAAGGTGGGGTCATCCACGGCCCTGGCCCGGGCGGCGGCCACCTCACCTGCGGCGCCCAGTAGCATTCCTGGCGCGGCCATGGCCAGCCCAGCGCTTTTGATAAAACTCCGGCGGTTAAGGTACGCGCTTTCCTGTGTGATTTGCGATGATGGGATGATATAACGCGCCGATCGCTTCATGACCTCAACCTCTGATTATTCGCCGTCAGCTATTTAGACTTATTCTAGCAAAGGCAAACTCCGGATCAAAGCTGTTTTTCGGCTACCTGATAGCTGGGGATTTTATCGTGCCGCCGATTCTGATGATTGTTTTGCCATTGGAGCCGGGCTGCGGAAGGAACAGGGCGGCAGTCCCCAAGGCCTTTTTGGCGGGCTCGGCCAAGGATAAAGTTATGATGAGATTTAATATTGAGTTGTTCAGGTTGTTTGCCAGAGTAATTCCACCGGAGATGGTGGCGCTGAAATGCGGACCTGCAGCGCTCCCCTTGACCACGGTGAGCTTTCCTTTTTCCAGCTTAAACTCCAACTCTCCCATGGACACGTCTATGACTCCACCATCGGGATTCAGTTTTTCCCCAATGGCCAGCCTGGCTTGTCGGGTCTGGGCTTTCAGCCACCCTTGCGCCTTCTTCACGTCTGCGCGCTTTACTTCCAGCTCCCCCTCGCCGCCCAGCTTCCCTTCCACTTTGAACCATGGGAAGCTTTCCCACCATTGCGCTTTGCCCGGATTAATTCCTCGAAACATCAGGCTCAGTTCCGAATCTCCCCCGCCCCTGTTTTCCGCTTCCACCAGGGCCTCCACGACCCCATCGAGGGTCTGCGCCTTTATGCCCGCTTTCAGGCCTCCCATCAGCGCCGCCAGAAAGTATGGCTTTACCTTTACGGTGGAAGCAGTGGCGATAGTATCCTGGGGATGTTGAATTAGCGCCACGGAAACGTCCCGCAAAATCAAACCGGGAGGGAAAGAAAGCTCGGCGGTTTTGGTCTCCAGATGAACAGGGGCCTGCCGCATCGCATGGTTCACAATAGGTGTCAGTTCTCCGCTGGGGAAGCGAATGGTGGCGAAAACAACGGTGGCGATAATCAGCAAGGCCAGATAGAGCATGGATCGCCAAAGCCAGGGTCTGGTCTCGAGCGACTTCAGGATTTTCGCTTGCGTGGAAGTGACCACGTTATCCTCGGTGGTTTCGTTACTCACTTCAGCCCCTTTCGTACCAGGAGACGGTCAGCTTCACCTCCAGCAGGTCAGGGTCTTCATACAGCGGCTTTATGGTCAATCTCTTCACCCTGATATACGATTTTCGCCTTCCTACTTCATTTAAGAAGCCCACCAGTTCTTTAAGCTTAACCTTCTCCATTCTCATGGCCACGGAGCTTTCTGAATAGCCTTCCACTTCCATTTGCGGCTGCGGCTCCATGGAGGCCACGCTCTCCTTGATCCCGCTTTCTGTGGCGATGCTCTCCATTGTAGACAGCAACGACGATCCACCCGGCTCCGGCATGCGCCTTTCCAGAGCGCCGAACTTTATTCTGGCCAGGGATATTTTCCTGGCAAGCTCCCGGACCTCCACGATCTCCTTTTTCTTGGTCTCGATACGCGCCGCCAGTTCCGCCCGTCCCTTCACCGTGGGGTCTATGATCATCGCCCACATAAGGATCACCGCCGCCAGAGCGCCTCCTCCCACCACCATCACCCGTTCGCGGGAGTTCATGCTATTTAGCGCAGACACGATTCCATACCTCCAAGGATTGCTCTATAAGGCCACATCGACTTCTATCCGAAATGAAACGCTCTCTTTGGAGACCGTGGTTGTGGCCTTGTCCAGCCTGGCCTTCGCCACCCAGGGCAGCTTTTCCAGGTTGTTTTTAAATTGATCCACCTTGTCGAAAGAATCGGTTCTTCCAATCAGGATCAGGCGCCCCGGCTCATAGGTGAAATTTTCCATGTCCAGCTTGGCGCCCTCTGGCCCGGCGCCGCTGACATCTGAAAGAATGTCAAGCAACGGATCCCTCCCATGGGATACGCCCAACGCTTTCACCGCGTTTTCCAGACGCTTCCGCTCCGCCAGCATCTGTTGTTTCTCCGAAACTATGGTGGTCGTGCCTGGCATGGCGGCCTTGAAGGTCTCCCGGATTTCCGATTTCAGCGTGGAATATTCCCGGTTCATCCCAATCCCCTCTCCGACGAAAGAGACGATCCACATAACGAGAGCCAGCGCCAGAAGCGCAGCGGACACCAACTTTTCCTTGTTCATGCCAGCGAGCTTATCCACCTTTTTTAACGAACCGGTCCGCAAGTTAACGGGTTGGGCCGCTTCCACAGCCATGAACGCGGCGCCCAAAGCGGCCAGGAACAGCGCCTTTTTTTCCGCCGGATTCGCTTGCGGGCATTCCTGGCTCTCCGCTTCCGGTACGTCGTCTATCGGCGCCGGGCCGACTTGAACCATAAACCTTTTTCCCAGCCCCTGGGAGAGGTTGTCCATATCGGGAAACCGCCCTCCCAATGCGATGGAATGTAATTCCAGACCAGGCATATCCTTGCCTAGCCCAAGAACCACCTTGTCAATCTCTCTTCCCAGTTCTTCAGAATCGCCCCCCTTGGCGCTGGAGGTGTGAAAGGTCAATGGCGCCCTCTCTTCCCCCAGGACCGC
Organism: Nitrospinota bacterium; assembly: GCA_029880775.1. GTDB lineage: Bacteria > Nitrospinota_A > UBA7883 > UBA7883 > UBA7883 > JAOUMU01. The sequence continues at coordinate 4,397 of JAOUNV010000141.1, forward strand.
CAGATATGTTCCATCAGCCGCGGCATGAGACACCGCCAACGCTCCGACGGGCAGGTTGGGCGCGCTGATGAGCCCTGCGGCGGCGGCCAGCGGCCCAGGCGCCAGCAGATCCGGATCCAGACCCGCATCCTGGAATATGGATACGAACGATTCCACATCCTCGTTCTTGGCCAAAGTTACAAGTATTTTGCTTCCCTTTTCATCCTTGCCCGCCACGAGGTAATCGCACACGAACTCATCGGCGTCCAGGGGGACCATGGACTCCAGTTCGAAGGGAAGCGTTTCGGAAATCTGGGAGCGTTTGCTAAGGGGCGTAGTCATTGCGCGCAGCGTCACCTTGTCTCCGGGAAACACCGCAGCCAAGACATCCTTATGTGGGTTGTAACCAAGCTGGGCCAAAAAATCCCGCAATGAGGCGCTATTCCGCCCATCGGGACCCAGGCTCACATCTACAAGGCGGATTATCTTCATCCCCCGAAGTTGCTTTTCCACCACTGCGGCCCGGATGAATCCAGGCCCTGCTTCCACTCCGAATGCTTTCATTCTCTTTTATCCTTGCTCCGCCAGGTTATGCTCACAGCGTTTTGTAGTAAAGTGTGTTGGCTGAGGATGCGGTGGTCATGTACACGGCGATAACAGCCTTGGAAGTCTCGTTGATCATGGCGGAGGATTTTACCATGTAATGCTTGGAGGATACTCCGATCAACAGGGCGATCCTGGGGAATACATCAGAAAATCCCGGAACCTTTGTTATCTCGTTAATCGCCTTGAAGGGCTTTTCCTTCCTTGTCAATATCAGCTCCTGAACCATCCCCTCTGTAATGGCGTCGTCCAGGGCCATCAGGGCCATGGGGGTGGCGGTGTTTATATTCAGTTTGCCGGAGGACCATACTGTCACATGTTCGCGGATCCTGGCCATCACTTTCGGCTCGAACCCTTTCACCAACGACAACTCGTCCACAGAATCAAACTTGGCGTTCTTTGCTCTGTATGGGGGTTTAAGGCCGGAGTAATATAAAGTCTCCGCGCCTCCATATCTGGGGTCGGAATCGGAATCCATCCAGTCCACCACGGCCCCGGCCAGATTTGGGTCCAGCTCCAGATGCGCCAACAGGCGGCGAAAGTATTCAATCCACCTCTCATCCGGATACCCCCGGTCGGTAATTAGCTTGCTCAGGTCCAGCTTTCCAGATTCATCGATAATACTGAAAAAAGCGTATTCATCCCCCACCGGCAATGGCATCCCGGTTGCGGCCATTTCCGGAGTAAACCCTTCCATTTGTCCACCCCGCTCTTGTAGCATAAGCAGCAGCTTGGCCGCCTCCAGCCCGCTGCGGGCGGCGTATAGGGCTTTTGTCTCGTCTCTGTAACTTGCCGCCGTGGCCGTCTCCACCCAGGTCCGGCTCAGAAAATCCATCACCAGAATCGACAGTAGCGCCACCACCGTCACTGTCAGCACCAGGGCCATCCCTTCCCGTCTGGCCACTCTGCTTTTTCTCATTCTCACAGCCTTGCTCCCAGCGGAAGGATGGCGGACCCTTCGACATGGGATCCATTCTCATCCCGCAATGTGAATTTAAGTTGAACCATCTCCGGGAGTTTTCCCTCAGTCTCGGAATCGTAC
>JAOUNV010000143.1 GCA_029880775.1 Nitrospinota bacterium
GTGCCCGTGTCCACGCAAAGGTCGCCGCACTTGGTTTCGCCTCTGCCACAGCTGGCCCCGGCCGTGTCATTGGGGACGCACATACCCTCGCGGCATGTCTCGCCCACCCAGCATTCGTTCCCGCAGGCGCCGCAATTGTATATGTTCCACAGAATATTGGTGCAAACAAACCACCCAGGTGGCTGCTGTGCGTTTCCCAGGCAGTCGACCGAATCCGGATCCGGACAATATCCTGGCCGCTCGCAATAACCATATGAGCACTCCAGCCCTTCCTCGCAGACATTCCCGCAGGCGCCGCAATTTTCCGAATCAAATTGGGTGTCCCTGCACATCAGCGTCGTCGAGGAACTGGGCGCGCAATTGACAGGATAGTCGTCTGGACAATTGGTTGTATCCTCACATACTCCGCCGATACACGAGTGCGTGGCTGGGCAGGCGTTTCCGCATGCTCCGCAATTGCCGTTGTTCGTTTCCAGGGAAATACATCTCCCAGAGCAATATGTTTGCCCTTCGAATACGCAATTAAATTGCGCACCTGGGATACCAGACACGGAAGGGGTAAGCAGGGAGTGGTCGAATCCGGCGGATACCACCAGATAGCTGTAGGTCCAGCCGTTCATTAACCCGTGATGTACATAGGAATTCCTGGTGACATTTTGGATAACGTTACTTTCTGTGGTGGGAGAAGCATCCAGGAGGCTATCCAGGCCGGTTCTTGCTCTGGTTCCTGTGTCCACGCTCCAGACAATATCGTAAGCGGAGGTTCCAGCCGCCTTGTCCCACTTTAATGTATTCTGGCCATTGCCAGGTGTCACCATCAGTCCCGTGACCGGGCCGGAGTTGTCAGAATCGCCTGTACAAGCGTTGAAGATAGTCGGAGTCGCCAGGGCCACTATTGCAACAACGACAAAAATGAATTGTCTAAAATACCTGCGAATCATGACTCCCTCCGGTTAATACAATTAAACGGTAATGTGCAGATAGATGCAAACCATGTACTTCACAACTGAAAATCCCAGAGAGCTGCTAGTTCAAACACCCAAATCTTCTCGAATCAAAGAATCGATTTCCCATGCAACCCCCCATTAGGGTTAAGCAAATGCCGCGGTTTGTCAAATGTTCAGCGATTCGTGGTACCATGCGATGCATATTCTGATCATTGATTGAATATCTTTCTCTCTGTCCCCCAAGCTCGGGAATGTAATTTAACTGTTGAAATAATACGTGTTGCAAATTATCTGATATACCGTATACATGACCGTCGCATCCACAGGCGATGGTGGCTCCTGGTTTTATTCAAGTTCGGGTCCATGGGATAGGTGCGAATAAGCGTAACTGTTAGTAAATTGAGGCAAGATGTACTTTAGCGTACTGATATACATAGCGCTGCTGGCCATGGTGGCGTGGCTCGGATGGAGAAAGACCCATACACTGGATGACCATATCCTGGCGGGGCGAACCATGCCTGTGTGGCTGGCCTCCTTCACCCTGGCGGCCACTTTGGTGGGCACAGGTGTAACGCTTGGAGTGGGGGAGCTTGCGTATCAATACGGCGTCTCCGCCATGCTATACCCGATAATTTTGGGAATCGCCCTGGCCGCCTCAATAGTCGCCACCGCCGGGGCCTTCCGCAAAAGCGGCGCCGCCACCATTCCGGAGCTTCTGGCGCGCACCTATGGCAAAAAAGTGCAGGCTCTTGCCGCCGGAGCATCCGCTCTGAAATGGATGGGGCCCACAGCGGCGCAATACCTGGCCGTAGGCTATATCATTCACGCCGCCACGGGGATGGATCCGGCCATAGCCATCATCGTGGGGGCGATACTCATAGTGGCATACGTGATCCTTGGCGGCGCTTGGGCCATCGCCTATACCGACTCGCTCCAGTTCGTGGTGGTGTATATCGGATTCACATTCCTCTTTTTTAATGGCGTATCGGAAAACGGAGGAGTCTTCACAGTCTTGCAAAAGCTGGAGCCGGAATATTCCAGCTGGACCGGCGTGGGGATGTTCACCCTCACCGCATGGATCGGCTCCATAGTGGCGCTAAGCTTTGCCGATCAGGCGTGGCTACAACGCTCCGCTATGGTGAAAACCCCTAAAGACGCAGTGGTCTCCGGGCTGATCGCCGCCGCCATGGTGTTGCCTATTGGCTACTTCACCGTATACGCAGGGTTGCTGGCCGCCGTGCAGACCCCCGGCCTGGACCCGAAGACCGCCGTTCCAAACCTGATCTTTGTCTCCTTTTCACCCCAGGTTGCCGCGCTGTTCCTCACCGCAATTCTCGCCGCCGCCATGAGCTGTGTCGATTCCTGGCTCCACTCGTCCGCCACGTTGGTCACCCGAGATATCTATGTGGAGTTCATTCATCCGAAAGCCACGGAAAAGGAGCAAAAGTGGGTGATGAACCTGGTGACCGCCACCATGGGCCTGGGCGCTGTGGCCCTGGCGCTGATATGGAAAGGAGCCATCATCTCGCTGGTGTTTCTGACATGGGTGTGGGGCTCCGGGATATACATCGGGCCGCTTTTGCTGGTGTGGTACTCGTCAAAAAGGATTTCGCCCGGGGCAGCCTTTTTCGTGATCGCTGCGGCGATAGTCGTGGGAACGGCGCTGACATACTATCCTTTGTTCGGTCTCAGCCCCATAATGACCGGTGCGATAGCCGGATACGCGCTCACCGCCGGGGCTTATCTGCTGTCCGCCAAGGCCCTGGATGAGAAAGAGGAACCGACCGACTGACTCAGAAACTGGCCAGAGTGGCGTGGAGGCCTTTCACCACTTCGGCCATGGAATCGAAATCCAGCGTGTCGATGGTATCGGTCTCCTGGTGGTAGTTATGGTTGCGAAAATTGGCCGTGTCTGTCACCATCACCGCGCGGTATCCATGCTTCCAATAAGCGAAATTGTCGGATCGGTTAATCCCCCCGATCTGCTCTGGCGCCACCAATAATCTTGCGTTGATGTCTGAGCCTTTCCGGATTCCCCTGGCAAGCTTCCCCCCATGCCATGCGGATGGTGGATTGGCCGCCACGGCTATAAAGTCGGCGAACTTGGGATAAAACAGCCCCATGCCGGGAATCGGGTACTCCTGCCGCTGATCTTTGTTGAAATAACCTATCATCTCCAGGCACACCATCAGCTCCACTTCCGTCCCCTTCTCTTTAAGCAGTGAGGCGTGATTCATGCTCCCCATTTTCGCTGAACCATAGCATGGGCTCTCCTCGTTCACAAAAGCGACGAATATTATAGGCCTGTTGGCTTGTGTATTCCGGAGTAGCCGGGCCAGCTCCAAAAGCCCCGCCACGGCGGAGGTGTTATCGTCGGCTCCGGGGGAGCCGGGGACGGTATCGTAGTGGGCGCCGATCACCAGGATGGGGCCGGGTGGGCCAGGCTGTTCCGCGATGATATTAGCCACTGTTTTTTTGTATGCGCTGTAAGTTTGCCGACGGGGCTCGTATCCGATAGCGGCGAACTCGCCTTCTATATACTCCGCCGCCCGGCCCAGCGATCCATCCCGCCACATATGCCGCTCCCCGATATCGACGCTTAGCGTCTTCACATGGCGGTGAAGATTATCTTTCAGCGTGTCCATAGGTTTCAAGCCTGGTTTCCATCGGCGTACCTGGCGGCGATGTCGATAAACTCCTGTTCCATAGAGATGAATGTATCCACCAACTCAGGATCGAAATGCGCTCCTCGCCCTTCCACAATTATTCCCCTGGCGGCTTCATGCGTGAACGCGTCCTTATACACCCGCTTGCTGATCAGAGCGTCGTAGACATCGGCGATGGCCATAAGCCTGGCTGACAAGGGAATCTCATTCCCCTTCAATCCTTCCGGGTAGCCGGCGCCGTCCCATTTTTCGTGATGGCCATAAGCGATCTGCCGGGCGTATCGCAGGAATGAGCCCTCCCCCGCGTCCAAAATTTCTTCCGCCCGGATGAGGGCGTCGCGCCCCAACACCGGGTGGTTTTTCATGATCTCGAACTCCTCCGCCGTCAGCTTGCCAGGCTTTAGCAGGATCGCGTCCGGTATCCCCACCTTCCCGATATCGTGCAACGGAGCGCTCTTGTATAAAAGGTCGATCACCTCGTCGGTCAGCTCGTCTCTGAAATCAGGATTTTCCCGCAACGCCATCGCCAGAGCGCGGACATAGCCCTGGGTGCGCAGGATATGCCCGCCGGTCTCGTTGTCACGAGTCTCCGCCAGGGTGGCCAGCGAGAGGATGGTCACATCCCTGGTGCGGTGGACCTCCTCGGTCCTCTCCCGCAGGGCGGTGATCATCTGGTTGGTATACTCCCCCATCACGCCGAACTCGTCCCGGGAGCTGACCGGCACCATGGCGAACAGTTCCCCTTCCGATACAGAGGCCAGGGCGCCGTTCTGTAATCCAAAGAAGAGCCGGAGGTTGCGTTTGTATGAAAAAATAATGTTCACCAGATGAAACAGAAAGATCACCCCCACCAGAGCCATCTCACCCAACACAATGAAGGGGGGGCGAGAGTCGGAAGCTGGCACGGTTTTCAGCCACTCAAGGTCCTTATTGATCAGCAGGAAAAGGACCAACACAACCATTGACACGGTGACCATGGCCACCATGGCGAACCTGTTCACCATGGGGAATATCCGCTCCCCCGCCACCTTCAGCGCCCTCCCTTCCTTGGCGAACTCCATCGCCAGCGCCCACTCCAACGCCAGTGCCAGGTCCACCGCCGCAAAGAATCCAAGCGTCATGAATCCCGTCATCGCCTTCATGCCGGAGCCGGGGGGGAAGCTGTGGGCAATGCTATTGAAAGCTGTAATCGCCAGCGCCGCTATCAGGTAGAGGCCAAGATCCAGCAGGAACCCTCGTATGACACGCCGCTCCGGCGCGGCGGATATCACCAGCCAGGGACGCAACACCATCCGGGCGCCATACATGGCGATGAATACAATCGCCATGTATTTCGTCCATGTCCACACGGACAAGCCCTCAATGAAGGGGCACACCTGGCCACCATAAAACGACAGGATGAGAAACGAGGTTATGTAGTGGATGGTTGCTCTAGTCATATTGCCATTTTATCAGCAACTGAGGCCAGACGCACAACTCTCAATGAGGAACCGAAGATGAGAAAACATTCAACACCACCACGCCTGCGATTATCAACGCAAAGCCCGCCACCGCCGCCGCGTCTATTGTCTGGCCGAACAGCATCCACCCCACGATAACGATCAGCATCAGCCCCACTCCAGACCATATGGCGTATGCGGTCCCGATGGGAATCACTCGCAGGGTGAGCGACAGGAAATAGAAAGAGGCGCTGTATCCCACCAGCACAATAAGCGATGGCCACAGTCGGGTGAACCCTTCGCTGGCCTTCAGGGCGCTGGTGGCCGCCACCTCCGCGGTGATGGCCACTATCAGATATAGCCAGTGCATTATTTATACAATGGCCCTTATGCCATCCATGAATTTATGAAAACTGCTTGATCGATTATCGGTTAAAGACAAATGGGGGCCTATTGCGCGAGAGCCTGCAACTTTCTGATATTTGCCCTTAACGAGCTTAGAAAGCCGCCTTGAAGGCATTTGAAGCCGATCAAGTTTGCGAGTTGAATATTCGCTTTGCCGCTTTGATAAATTTACAACTCCAAGACCTTTTTCCACCGCTGCCAAGTCTCCTAAGTACCAGCTTTCAAGCTCCGTGATGGCAAGCCTTATTAATATATTCTTTTTTTTACAACTTTTGCTGATACTCTTAAGTTTATTAAGAATTGCTTCGCAAGGACCACTATCGGTATCGCGAATAACGATAAAGTGACTGTTCGGTTTTCTCCATAATTTCACTTTTCTTGAAAGATTTGCGTCAAGGTCACGTTTTCCCTCAAAGATAATGTACGTGGCATAACAATCTACATTTATTTTCCCTCTTAGAAGCTTAGGTAAAAATCCTTCCAGCATGGCCCTGGCGGAAGGCTCTTCCAGGAGGAAAACCAGTTCTTTCATGTTGAGCTAATAT